>NZ_JBVHPY010000007.1:46687-136338 GCF_055567695.1 Streptomyces sp. NPDC026417 | reverse complement strand
AACCCAGCATCCCCCTCCCTTTTCTCTGGGTGACGAACACCCCGCAGCCCCCACCCCCGTGGGAGGGGCCAAAAAACAGCCCTACCGGGGTGGGCCCCCCCCCCCCCCCCCCCCCCCCCCCCCGGGGTCACCCGAGCTGCGCCGGGGCTTCCAGGGCGATCCGCTCGAAGACCTTCGCGTCGGCCGCGAAGTCCGAGTCGGGGATGGGCCAGTGGATCGCGAGGTCGGTGAATCCCAGCTCCATGTGCCGGCCCGCGAAGTCGACGAACGCGTCGAGGGACTCCAGCGGGCGTCCGCGGTCCGGGGTGAATCCGGTGAGCAGGAGCTTGTCGAGCCCGGACACGTCGCGGCCGATCTCCGAGCAGGCGGCGCCCAGCTTCTCGATCTGTCCGCGAATGGCTTGAATCGACTGTTCGGAGGTGCCCGTCTCGTACAGCTTGGGGTCGCCGGTCGTCACCCAGGCCTGGCCGTACCGGGCGGCGAGCTTCAGGCCGCGCGGTCCGGTGGCGGCCACCGCGAAGGGCAGCCGGGGGCGCTGGACGCATCCGGGAATGTTCCGGGCCTCGTGCGCGGAGTAGAACGTGCCCTCGTGGCTGACCCCGTCCGTGCCGCCCTCGGTGAGGAGCCGGTCGAGCAGCGGCACGAACTCGCCGAACCTGTCGGCCCGCTCACGCGGGGTCCAGGGTTCCTGGCCCAGGGCGGTGGCGTCGAAGCCGGTACCGCCCGCGCCGACGCCGAGGGTGATCCGGCCGTTCGAGACGTCGTCGAGGGAGATCAGTTCCTTGGCGAGCGTCACCGGGTGCCGGAAGTTCGGCGAGGTGACGAGCGTGCCGAGCCGGAGGCGGTCGGTGACGGCGGCGGCGGCGGTCAGGGTGGGTACGGCGCCGAACCACGGGCCGTCCCGGAAGGTCCGCCAGGACAGGTGGTCGTAGGTGAAGGCGGTGTGGAAGCCGAGTTGCTCTGCGCGCTGCCAGGCCGAACGGCCGCCCTCGTGCCAGCGGAGGTACGGAAGGATCACGGTGCTCAGACGCAGACTCATGCATCGAGCCTAAGCGGAGCCACCCGCCGGTGGCGGCCGCGGGCCGGCGACGAGCCCGCTCCCGCCGGTCAGCGGGGTGCGGGAAAGCGCAGATAGCGCGGTGGTACGGCGGCCGTGAGCCAGACCCCGTTCGCGCTGACGTGGAAGACGTGACCGTCGCGGTGCATGGCGGCGGCGTCCACGGACAGGACGACCGGGCGGCCCCGTCGGGCGCCGACGCGGGTCGCCGTCTCGCGGTCCGCGGAGAGGTGCACGTCGTGCCGGTTCATGGGCCGGAGCCCCTCGGCGCGGATCGCGTCCAGGCTGCCGGCCACCGTGCCGTGGTAGAGGTACGCCGGCGGAGTCGCCGGGGGCAGTCCGAGGTCGACCTCGACGGAGTGGCCCTGGCTGGCGCGGATCCGGGTGCCCTCGACCGCGAAGCGCCGTTTGTCGTTGGTGGCGACCACGTGATCGAGCTCGGCGCGGCTGATGGGGAAGCCGTGCGCGGCCGCGGCGGCGATCAGGGTCCCGATCTCGACCCAGCCGCCCTCCCCGAGCGTGAGGCCGATGCGCTCGGGCTGGTGCCGCAGATGCCTGGAAAGGTACTTCGACACCTTCACGGTGCGTCTTTCGTCCATCGCTTCGTTCATCCCGACAGCGTGCCTGGTGAGACGCTGATCACGCGATTGATTTTGAAAGGGAGGTTTGGTCCACAACCAAGTCGGCTTATCCACAGGGGAATTGGCGATTCTGTGGACAAGGGCCGTGCTATTTACGGTTGTTCAGCAACTCGCGTGTCCCGCGCATGACTTGCTGTCAGCCCGTCCAAGGTCCTTTTCTGCACCTCGCGTTCGGCGGCAGCGGTGATGAAGGCCGCCGCGCGCCCGGGTCCAACCAGGGCCTGCACGAGCCGCATTGTCTCCGCCGGAATCGGCACGTCGCACGTCTCCACCGGGCGTTCCACCGGCTTCCGGGTACCCAGGTGGTGGCTCAGGTGGCGAGTGGCGAACAAGCGCATGGCGCGGGCCAGTTCGGCGTCCACCGATTGCTGAGCCAGGGGCCGCAGCCGACGGACGAGCGACGCCGCCTCCGTCGCCTCGGCGTCGGTCGGCGGGTGTTCCCCGAGATAGCGGGCGAAGACGTGCTCGGTGGTGAACTCCAGGAAGCGGGCAGCGATGTGCTCCACCTGTCCCCTCAACTCCCGCAGATGGCCTGCGATTGCGGAGAGCGGCACCCCGGCCGCGTACAACTCCACGGCCACGGAGAGTTCTTGGGGGCTCGGCACGAGAAAGACGTCGTCCTCCCCCGGGACGCGCTCCAGCACGCCGAGTTCGACCGCGTCGGCGACGGCCGCATCGTCGGGACGACCGCCGAACCGCTCGTCCAGCTCGGCCCGCGAGATCCGCACCGCCTGCTCGTCCGTCCACGGCCCGTCGACCTCCGCGACGAGTCCGAGCACCCCGCCGAGCCCCCGGCCCGCGTCCCAGGCCTCCAGCAGCTCCTTGATGGAGGCCAGCGTGTAGCCCCGGTCCAGCAGGTCGGCGATCTGCCGGAGCCGGGTCAGGTGGGCGTCCGCGTAGACGTTGGCGCGGCCGCGGCGCTCGGGGCGGGGGAGCAGCCCCCGGTCCTGATAGGCGCGGATCGTGCGGACCGTGGCACCGCTGCGGTGCGCCAGGTCCTCGATCCGGTACGCGGCGCCGGCCGGCTCGCCGTGCTCGCTCACGCTGCTCCCTTCCGTACGGCCGCCTCCCCGTGGCGCCGCTTCTGCGTCCGTCCCCCGGTCGTCTCCCGGCCCGCACCGCCGCGCGCACGGCGCGGGCCGCGCTACGCCGACGCCGCCCGCCCGATCGCCCCGGCCGCCGAACGCGCCGCGGGTGAGCGCGCCAGATACTCCACCGCCGCGCGCAGCGAGCCCTCCTGCGAGGGATGGTACGACCGCCGCAGGTAGCGGGGGACGGCGGCGCCGAGTGCCTTCCAGCCGGGGAGCAGTCCCTTGCGCACCGCCCGGTTGTGGGCGGCGAGCGTATAACGCGCACGCCCGGCCAACCGGGGATCGTGGCGCAGGAGATAGGCGGCTCCCCAGCCCCACAGGTAGAGCATCACCGGCGCCGTGACGGCCATGCCCGCCACTCTGCGCGCGTACCGCGGCAGGCCCGGGCCGCCGCAGTGCTGGTACATGTCGAAGGCGACCGCGCGGTGCTCGACCTCCTCCGCGCCGTGCCAGCGCAGCAGGTCCAGCATGACCTCGTCGGCCCCGGCGCGGTCGAGCGCGTGCGCCGCCAGCACCCAGTCGCCGAGGACCGCGGTGAACTGCTCGATCGCGGCGATCACCGACAGCCGGAACCGGAGCCACTCCCGGGCCGGTATCGGCACTCCCGGTGGCGGGCGCTCGCCGAGCAGCCTCTCGAAGAGGAAGTCGACGTACTTCGTGTAGGCGGCGGTGTCGAGGTGCTGCGCCGCCAGATGATCCAGCACGTACGCGTGCTGCACGCTGTGGGTCGCCTCCTGACCCATGAACCCCTTGACGTCCTTGAGGAGTTCGGGATCACCGACCAGGGGGAGGGCCTCCTTGAAGACCTTCACGAACCATCGCTCCCCCGCCGGCAGCAGCAGATGGAGCACATTGATGACGTGCGTCGCGGTCGGTTCGTCCGGGATCCAGTGCAGCGGGGTCCGCTCCCAGTCGAAGGCGACCCGGCGCGGAGCGATCGCGTGCTGCCCGTCGCTCGCGCCGCCGCCCGTGCCGGCGGGCACGGGGCCGCGGGCGGACCCACGAAGCGGGCCGCGTGGGGAGTCGGTCACAGCGGCGGCTCCAGCCGTGCGATCGCGCGCAGCGCCCGCGGGGTGAAACGCGACATGAGGTGCGCGCCGCGCGCCTCGGGCGTGACCGGGACGACCGCCTCATTGCGCACCACCGCGCGCAGGATCGCGTCGGCCACCTTCTCCGGCGGATAGTTGCGCAGGCCGTAGAGCCGGGCCGTCCTCTTCTGGCGCCGCTTCTCCTCCGTCGCGTCGACCCCGGCGAAGCGCGCGGTCGAGGTGATGTTCGTGTTGACGAAGCCGGGGCAGATCGCCGAGACCCCGATGCCCTGGCCGGCGAGTTCCGCGCGCAGGCACTCGCTGAGCATCAGCACCGCGGCCTTGGAGGTGCTGTAGGCGGGCAGCGCCTTGGACGGCTGATACGCCGCGGCCGACGCGGTGTTGACGATGTGGCCGCCCTGACCGCGCTCGGCCATCCGCTTCCCGAAGAGCCGGCAGCCGTGGATCACGCCCCACAGGTTGACGTCGAGGACCTTGCGCCAGTCGTCCGCGGTCGTGTCGAAGAAGGAACCGGAGAGTCCGATCCCCGCGTTGTTCACCAGCACGTCCACCACGCCGTACTCGGTCGCGACCTTCTCGGCGAGCTTCTCCATCGCCTGCTCGTCGGAGACGTCGACCGTCTCGGCCCAGGCCTCGGGGGAGCCGATCAGCCGGGCCATCTCCGCCGTACGGGCCGCGGCCTCGGCGTCCCGGTCGACGGCCACCACCCTGGCGCCGGACTCGGCGAAGGCGTAGGCGGTCGCCCGGCCGATGCCGCTGCCGGCACCGGTGACCAGCACGAGCTGTCCGCCGAACCGGTGCGCGTACCTGCCGGTGGCCACCGTGTCGCGCGCAGGCACCCCGTCCTCGTTTGCCTGGACGAAGTCCGTGATCCACGAGGCGAGTCGGTCGGGCCGGGTGCGCGGGATCCAGTGCTTGGCCGGGAGCGTGCGGCGCACCAGCCGCGGGGCCCACTGCTCCAGCCCGTCGTAGAGCCGCTCGGAGAGAAAGGCGTCACCCAGGGGCGTGACGAGCTGCACGGGCGCGTGTGCGTACGCGTCCTCGCGCGGCCTGCTCAGCCGTGCCCGGACGTTGTCCCGGTACAGCCAGGCGCCGTGGGCCGCGTCCGTCGGCAGCGAGGCGGTCGGGTAACCGTCGGCGGGCACCTTCTCCACCCGCTGGAGGATCCTGGGCCACTGTTTGCCCAGGGGCCCGCGCCAGGCGAGCTCGGGCAGGACGGGCGTGTGCAGCAGGTACACGTACCAGGACTTGGCGCCCTGGCCGAGGAGCTGGCCGACCCGGCGCGGGGTGGGCCGCTTCGCGCGCTGCTTGATCCAGTGCCCGAAGTGGTCGAGCGAGGGCCCGGAGATCGAGGTGAAGGAGGCGATGCGGCCCTCGGTGCGCGGGACCGTGACGAACTCCCAGGACTGCACCGAACCCCAGTCGTGGCCCACCAGGTGCACCGGCCGGCCGGGGCTCACCGCGTCGATCACGGCCAGGAAGTCGTCGGTCAGCTTCTCCAGCGTGAATCCGCCGCGCAGGGGCTCCGGGGCCGTCGACCCGCCGTGCCCGCGCACGTCGTAGAGCACCACGTGGAAGCGCTCCGCGAGGCGCACCGCGACCTCGGACCACACCTCCTTGGAGTCGGGATATCCGTGCACCAGCACCACCGTGGGCCGGGTCCCGTCGCCCAGCTCGGCGACGCACAGCTCGACCCCGCCCGTCCGCACCCGGCGCTCGCGCGCGCCGTCCAGCCCCGTCATCGAAAGCTCCCTGTCCGGCGCGGCCATCACACGCCCTCCGCCCAGCGCCGCACGTGCGGCAGATCGTCGTCCAGCCAGAACGCGCCCTGCTCGGGGTCCTTCGAGTCGGTGACGACCAGGATCTCCTCGAACTTGGCGCCCGTACCCCGGAAGCCGAGGTGCGGCTCGACCGCCCACAGCCCCGGCTGCGGCGGGTGGTCGGAGAAGCGGTACGGCGACCACAGCGGCGACCAGCCGTCGCGGTGGCCGCGCAGCGCGTCGCTCGCCAGCCCCTTCAGGGCCTGGGTGCCGAAGCCGAACAGCCGGGGTGAGAAGGGGCGTTCCTTCACCCGGTCCACCTTGTGCGCGATCACGCCGAAGGGGTAGGCGCGATGCCGGTTCGCATAGCCCTGGCGGACCATGAGCCGGTCCACGTCCTCGTAGATCCCGCGCAGCGGCCGGCGCTCGCGCACCTCGCGCAGGATCAGCTCCCGGTGGGCCGCCAGGTCGGCCATCAGCCGGTCCTGCAGCGGGTTCAGGCCGAGGGAGCCCGAGTAGCCGATGTCCGCCGTGAAGCCCCGGTGCACCGGGGCCATGTCGAGGATGAACGGCATCCCCGGCTCCAGCCGGCGGTCGGTGGGGAAGAACTGGAGCGGGATCCGGAAGTTCACGAACGCCGTGCGGTCGCCGAACCAGGCGAAGGGCAGGTGGAACCAGTCCCGCACCCCGCGCTCGCGCAGCCAGTCGCGCTGCATGCGGGCCGCATCGCGCTCCGTCACGCCGGGCTTCAACTGCGCCGCGACCGCCTCCGCGCATTCGTACGCGAGGCGCTGCACTTCTCTGAACCCCCGCAGTTCCGCGAGGAGTTCGGCCGCCCCCGAGGGGGCCACTGCAGAGCTCATGCCACCGTCCGTCCCGTGTCCGGCTGTGCGCTACGTGCCCGTAACTTGACACTGATGAATGTGACAATTGTTGGAGGCTGCGTCAATAGGCGGGTGCGAAGCCTGTGGACAACCGGGCCGATGTGGACAACCGGGACCGCGGTGCGCCCGCCGTGTTCGACTTCAGGGGGACCCCTACGGGCCCGTACGACTGGAGGCTGACGCCGATCCAGCTCCGTGGTCTGACGACCGGTGTGGCGTGCGCCACTACCGTCGACGACGTGACTGTGATCGTGACCGAAAGCCTGAGCAAGCGGTTCCCCCGGGTGACCGCGCTTGACCGGCTCTCCGTGGACGTCGGGCCCGGTGTGACCGGACTCGTCGGAGCCAATGGAGCCGGCAAGTCCACACTGATCAAGATCCTGCTGGGTCTGTCCCCCGCCACCGAGGGCCGAGCCGAGGTGCTCGGACTCGACGTCGTGACCAAGGGCGCCGAGATCCGCGAGCGGGTCGGCTACATGCCCGAGCACGACTGCCTGCCCCCCGACGTCTCCGCCACCGAGTTCGTCGTCCACATGGCGCGCATGTCGGGTCTCCCGCCCACCGCCGCCCGTGAGCGCACCGCGGACACGCTGCGCCACGTCGGCCTCTACGAAGAGCGCTATCGCCCCATCGGCGGCTACTCGACCGGCATGAAGCAGCGCGTGAAGCTCGCGCAGGCTCTCGTGCACGACCCCAAGCTGGTCTTCCTGGACGAGCCGACCAACGGGCTCGACCCGGTCGGCCGCGACGAGATGCTCGGCCTGATCCGGCGCATCCACACCGACTTCGGCATCTCCGTCCTGGTCACCTCGCATCTGCTCGGCGAGCTGGAGCGCACCTGCGACCACGTCGTGGTGATCGACGGCGGCAAGCTCCTGCGGTCCAGTTCGACCACGGACTTCACCCAGATCACCACGACCCTCGCCGTCGAGGTCACCGACACCGACGAGCACCCCGACGGCACCCGCACGCTGCGCGACGCGCTCCACGCGCGCGGGGTGGAGACCCACGAGGGCGGCGGGCTGCCCGGCGCCGGACACGTCCTGCTGCTCACCGCCGAGGGCGAGGAGACCTACGACCTGGTGCGCGACGCCGTCGCGGACCTGGGGCTCGGCCTGGTCCGCATGGAACAGCGCAGGCACCACATCGCGGAGGTCTTCCACGACGAGCAGACGCAGGCGCAGGCGCACGGAGCGCGGAAGGAGGCGGTCGGCCATGGCGGTTGAGCAGCCCCTCGCCCCGCAGGGCGAGCAGACCCGGATCCACAACATCGGCTACCGCGACTACGACGGACCCCGCCTCGGCCGTGCCTACGCCCGCCGCTCGCTGTACTCGCAGTCCCTGCGCGGCGCCTACGGTCTCGGCCGCTCGGTCAAGTCCAAGGTCCTGCCGATGCTGCTCTTCGTGGTGATGTGCGTCCCCGCACTCATCATGGTCGCGGTCGCCGTCGCCACCAAGGCGAAGGACCTGCCCCTCGACTACACGCGCTACGCCATCGTGATGCAGGCCGTCATCGGGCTCTACGTGGCCTCCCAGGCACCGCAGTCCGTCTCGCGCGACCTGCGCTTCAAGACCGTGCCGCTGTACTTCTCGCGCCCCATCGAGACCGCCGACTACGTACGCGCCAAGTACGCGGCCCTCGCCTCGGCGATGTTCGCCCTCACGGCCGCGCCGCTGCTGGTGCTCTACGTGGGCGCCCTGCTCGCCAAGCTCGACTTCTCCGACCAGACGAGGGGATTCGCCCAGGGGCTGGTGTCCGTGGCCCTCCTCTCGCTGCTCTTCGCCGGCATCGGCCTGGTCGTCTCCGCGGTCACGCCCCGCCGAGGCTTCGGCATCGCGGCCGTGATCGCCGTCCTGACCATCTCCTACGGCGCCGTCTCCACCCTCCAGGCCATCGCGGACGCCCAGTCCAGCGGCTCGGCCGTGCCCTGGATCGGCCTCTTCTCGCCCGTCACGCTCATCGACGGCGTCCAGACCGCCTTCCTCGGCGCGACCTCCTCCTTCCCCGGCGGAGAGGGACCGACGTCCGGGCAGGGCGTCGTCTTCCTCATCGTCGTCCTGGGCCTCATCGCCGGCTGCTACGGCCTGCTGATGCGCCGCTACCGAAAGGTCGGACTGTGACCACGCTGAACATCGACCACGTCTCGCGCTGGTTCGGCAACGTGGTGGCCGTCAACGACATCACGATGACGATCGGCCCCGGCGTCACCGGCCTGCTCGGCCCCAACGGCGCCGGCAAGTCCACCCTCATCAACATGATGGGCGGCTTCCTCGCCCCCTCCACCGGAAGCGTCACCCTCGACGGACAGCCGGTCTGGCGCAACGAGGACATCTACCGGCACATCGGCATCGTCCCCGAGCGGGAGGCGATGTACGACTTCCTCACGGGCCGCGAATTCGTCGTCGCCAACGCCGAGTTGCACGGCCTGGGCAGGAAGGCCGCCGAACGGGCCCTCGCCACCGTCGAGATGGAGTACGCGCAGGATCGGAAGATCTCCACGTACTCCAAGGGCATGCGGCAGCGGGTGAAGATGGCGTCCGCGCTCGTCCACGACCCCTCCCTGCTGCTGCTCGACGAGCCCTTCAACGGGATGGACCCGCGCCAGCGCATGCAGCTCATGGACCTGCTGCGGCGGATGGGCGACGAGGGCCGCACCGTGCTCTTCTCGTCCCACATCCTCGAAGAGGTCGAGCAACTCGCCGCACACATCGAGGTGATCGTCGCCGGACGGCACGCGGCCAGCGGCGACTTCCGGCGCATCCGCCGGCTGATGACCGACCGACCGCACCGCTACCTGGTGCGTTCCAGCGACGACCGTGCCCTGGCCGCCGCACTGATCGCCGATCCGTCCACCTCCGGCATCGAGGTGGACCTCGCCGAGGGCGCACTGCGCATCCAGGCGGTCGACTTCGGCCGGTTCACCGTGCTGCTGCCCAGAGTGGCGCGTGAGCACGGCATCCGGCTGCTGACGGTCTCGCCGTCCGACGAGTCCCTCGAATCCGTCTTCTCGTATCTCGTCGCGGCGTAGGAGGCCAAGATGTACGACCCCACAGTCGCCCGGCTCACCTACCGGGGCCTGCTCGGCCGCCGCCGGGCCCTCATCCTGGGTGCCCTGCCCGTCCTGCTGATCGTGATCGCCACGGTGGTGCGGGCCCTGACGGGCGCCGACGACCAGGTCGCGGCCGACGTCCTCGGCGGATTCGCCCTCGCCACGATGGTGCCGATCATCGGCGTGATCGCCGGTACGGGCGCGATCGGGCCCGAGATCGACGACGGCTCCGTGGTCTATCTGCTCGCCAAGCCGGTGAAGCGGCCGACGATCATCTTCACCAAGCTGATCGTCGCCGTCGCCGTCACCATGGTGTTCTCCGCCGTCCCGACGTTCGTCGCGGGCCTGATCCTGAACGGCAACGGCCAGCAGATCGCGGTCGCCTACACGGTGGCCGCCCTGGTCGCCTCGATCGCGTACGCGGCGCTGTTCCTGCTCCTCGGGACAGTGACCCGGCACGCGGTGGTCTTCGGACTGGTCTACGCACTCGTCTGGGAGGCCCTGTTCGGCACGCTCGTCGCCGGGGCACGCACCCTCAGCGTCCAGCAGTGGTCGCTCGCCGTGGCCCACAAGGTCACCGGCGGGGACCTCGTCACCTCGGACGTGGGACTGCCGACCGCGACGGTGCTGCTGGTCGCGGTCACGGTCCTCGCCACCTGGTACGCGGGACAGAAACTGCGGACCCTGAAGCTGGCCGGGGAAGAGTGAGGAACGGGGCTCCACGCGCGCGTGGAGCCCCGTTCCCGCCTTGACAGGGGCTTCACGCGCACGCGGGCACACTGGGCGGGAGCACGCTCGGCCGGGAGGACGGGATGGCAGTCGAGGAACCGCACGGCGACGACCGCGAGGGGCCCGAGGACGTCTGGGACGACCTGGTGCTCGACGAGGACTTCATACGCTCGGCGGAGACGGCCGAGCCCTCGGCCCGGGCGCGGATGCTCGCCGCCCGCTGGCGCGACGGGGGGCCCGATCCGCAGCCCTGGCGGTCCGACGAGCCGCCGGCGGGGTGGTTCTTCAGCAAGGGGCGCCGGCGCCGGTGGCGCCGCCGGCAGGGGTGACCCCGGCTCCGGTCCGCCCGCACCCTTTAATCGGTGGCGCCCAAGTCGCCCCGCGGGCACAGTGGTTCCTGTCCACGCCGCCGGTTCGGTCCGGCGCAGCAGTCCGGGAAGGGAGCGCGACGATGTCCTTCAGGCGCATGCCGTCGAGTTCCCCGCAGGGCAGCCCGCGGCGGGTTCCGGAGTAATCACCTCCGTCGAGCCCGCTCCGCACGCGGCACTGCCCGGGGCGGCCGCTTCGAGCGCGCGTTCTCCGCGCGGGCCGCCCACCCGGAGGATTGGCCGAGAGGTAAGGCACCGGCTTGCTAAGCCGTGGTCGGGGTCGACCCCCGCGCGCGTTCGATCCGCGCATCCTCCGCACGACGCATCATCCGTCCCTCCGCGAGCCCACCGGATCCGCCGGTCACCCACCGGCGAGGGGTCCGCGGTGAGCGGGGCCTACCCCAGCAACCGCTCCAGCACGACCGCGATCCCGTCCTCCTCGTTCGAGGACGTCACCTCGTCGGCCACGGCCTTGAGCTCCGCGTGGGCGTTGGCCATGGCCACGCCGTACGCGGACCAGGCGAACATGGGGACGTCGTTCGGCATGTCACCGAAGGCGATCGTGTCCGCGGCCTTCAGGCCCAGCCTGCGCGCCGCCAGGGACAGCCCCGTCGCCTTGGAGAGCCCGAGCGGGAGCAGCTCGACAATGCCCGCGCCCGCCATGGTGACGCCGACCAGACCGCCGGCGACGCGGCCGGCCACCTCGGCGAGCGCGTCGTCGGAGAGGGTCGGATGCTGGACGTACACCTTGTTCAGCGGGGCCGACCAGAGGTCTCCGGCGTCCTTGATCGGGAGGTAGGGCAGCGGGCCTTCCTGCACCCGGTAACCGGGGCCGACGAGCACCTCGCCGTCGAGGCCGTCGCGGCTCGCGGCCAGCAGCAGCGGCCCGACCTCCGCCTCGATCTTGGCGAGGGCCAGCCCGGCCAGCTGCCGGTCCAGCGTCACCGAGGTCAGCAGGCGGTGCTCCCCGGCGTGGTAGACCTGCGCGCCCTGCCCGCACACCGCGAGTCCGTCGTAGCCGAGCCCGTCCAGGATGTGCCGCGTCCAGGGCACCGCCCGTCCGGTGACGACGATGTGCGCCGCACCCGCCGCGGTGACCGCGGCGAGCGCTTCACGCGTCCGCTCCGAGACCGTGTCGTCGGGGCGCAGCAGCGTCCCGTCGAGGTCGGTCGCGACGAGCTTGTAGGGGAACGGCCCGCTGGCGTCGCTCACTTGGAGATCGGCTCCAGGACCTCACGGCCGCCCAGGTAGGGGCGCAGCACCTCGGGCACCCGCACGGAGCCGTCCTCCAGCTGGTGGTTCTCCAGGATCGCCACGATCGTGCGCGGTACGGCGCACAGGGTGCCGTTCAGCGTGGCGAGCGGCTGGACCTTCTTGCCGTCACGCATCCGCACGGACAGGCGGCGGGCCTGGAAGCCGTCGCAGTTCGACGCCGAGGTCAGCTCGCGGTACTTGCCCTGGGTCGGGATCCACGCCTCGCAGTCGAACTTGCGCGAGGCCGAGGAGCCCAGGTCGCCGGTGGCGACGTCGATCACCTGGAAGGGCAGTTCGAGGCTGGTCAGCCACTGCTTCTCCCAGTCCAGGAGCCGCCGGTGCTCGCTCTCGGCCTCGTCGGGCGTGACGTACGAGAACATCTCGACCTTGTCGAACTGGTGCACCCGGAAGATGCCGCGGGTGTCCTTGCCGTAGGTGCCGGCCTCGCGGCGGAAGCACGGCGAGAAGCCGGCGTACCGCAGGGGCAGCTTGTCGGCGTCGATGATCTCGTCCATGTGGTAAGCCGCGAGCGGGACCTCGGAGGTGCCGACCAGGTAGTAGTCGTCCTTCTCCAGGTGGTACACGTTCTCCGCGGCCTGGCCGAGGAAGCCGGTGCCCTCCATGGCGCGCGGGCGGACCAGCGCCGGGGTCAGCATCGGGACGAAGCCGGCCTCGGTGGCCTGGGCGATCGCGGCGTTGACGAGGGCGAGCTCCAGCAGCGCGCCGACACCCGTCAGGTAGTAGAAGCGCGAGCCCGACACCTTGGCGCCGCGCTCGACGTCGATGGCGCCGAGCGCCTCGCCGAGCTCCAGGTGGTCCTTCGGCTGGAAGCCCTCGGCGCCGAAGTCGCGGATCGTGCCGTGGGTCTCCAGGACGACGAAGTCCTCCTCGCCGCCGACCGGGACGTCGGGGTGCACGAGGTTGCCCAGCTGGAGGAGGAGGCGCTTGGTCTCCTCGTCGGCCTCGTGCTGCTCGGCGTCGGCGGCCTTCACGTCGGCGGCCAGCTGGCCGGCCTTCTTGAGCAGCTCGGCCTTCTCGTCGCCCGAGGCCTTGGGGATCAGCTTGCCGAGCGCCTTCTGCTCGGAACGCAGCTCGTCGAAGCGGACGCCGGACGACCTGCGCCGCTCGTCGGCGGAGAGGAGGGCGTCGACGAGTGCGACGTCCTCTCCACGGGCGCGCTGCGACGCACGCACACGGTCGGGGTCCTCACGGAGCAGGCGAAGGTCAATCACCCCTCAAGGCTACCGGTGTGCGCTGACGGCTCACGACTCGATATTCCGGCTAGCCGGGTATGCGGCGATTTGGGCGAAATGACGCATGGATTCCGCGCGTCCGGCGCATGATCTCCGAAGATGACGGACGTCGCCGTGAATGATCTTTCGGGGCCGTCAATAAAAGCGGGCGTACTCCCTGAAACGGGGCAGCCTGGCCCCGGGCGGTTGACCGGATTCCCGTGCGGGAGCGGGGACTTGGGGCCTCGGTTGTCCACAGGAATCCGGACTCCGGAAAGTTATCCACAGGCTGTGCGGAAGATCTGTGGACTTCGGAAGTGATCGTTCCGAAAGCCGCATGCCGGACGGACAATTCCCAAGTCAAACCGTCTCCCCACCCACTTTCGAGTGGAAATGGTTCGCCCTAAGGGATTGATCGATGGAAACGGGTGGACGAAGGGTGACCTGCGGGGCTGTGGACACTCTTGTGGGCTCTAGGGCGATTTGTCGACCGTGTCACGCTTCGTTGTCGACTTGTCCCCAGGTCGAGAAGGTCGCCTGTGGATAACTTCTGTGGACGAAGCAAATCGGCTGGTAGGACCAGCCGGAGCCGCCCGCCGGGGCGGCTCGGCCCGGCTAGAAGCGGCCGTCCTGGCAGCGCGCCAGCCAGTCGGACGCCGCGGCGAACTCGGGATCCGACGTGCCGGCCCGGGGAGCGCGGACGTCCGCGGGGTCGACCTCCGCACGCGGGTACGAGCCGAGGAAGCGCACCTGCGGACAGACCCGCTTGAGGCCCATGAGCGCCTCTCCCACGCGGCTGTCGGAGACATGGCCCTCGGCGTCGATGGCGAAGCAGTAGTTGCCGATGCCCTCGCCGGTGGGACGGGACTGCAGAAGCATCAGGTTGACGCCGCGCACCGCGAACTCCTGGAGCAGCTCCAGCAGGGCGCCGGGGTGGTCGTCGCGCTGCCAGATGACCACCGACGTCTTGTCCGCACCGGTCGGTGCCGCGGGGCGGGCGGGCCTGCCGACCAGGACGAAGCGCGTCTGCGCGTTCTCCGCGTCGTGGATGCCGGTCTCCAGCGCCTCAAGACCGTACGTCGCCGCCGCGAACTCGCCGGCGAACGCGGCGTCGTACCGGCCCTCCTGCACCAGCCGGGCACCGTCCGCGTTCGAGGCCGCGGACTCCCACAGCACGTCCGGGAGGTGCGCCTTCATCCAGTTGCGCACCTGCGGCTGGGCGGCTGGGTGCGCGGTGACGGTCTTGATCCCGGACAGCGTCGTGCCGGGCCTGACCAGCAGCGCGAAGGTGATCGAGAGGAGCACCTCGCGGTAGATCATCAGGGGTGTGCCCACGACCAGCTCGTCGAGCGTCGTGGTGATGCCGCCCTCCACCGAGTTCTCGATCGGCACGAACGCGGCCTCCGCCTCGCCGCTGCGGACGGCGTCGAGCGCGGCCGGGACCGAGACCATCGGGATGAGCTCCCGGGTGGCGGCCTCCGGAAGCGTGCGCAGGGCGACTTCGGTGAAGGTGCCTTCGGGGCCGAGATACGCGTAGCTGGCTGGCATGACCTCACCCTAATGGGCCTGAACCGGCCGGGCTCCCGCCTCTGGAACCAACCGTCCCACCCGCCCCACGTCCTCGGCGGCCGCTGCCGTCGAACCCGCTCCGAGCCGTCCGGGGGCCGCTGCCGTCCGGTTCACCGCATGTCCTCGGCCGCCGCCGTCCGATCCGGCCCACGCCGTCCGGGGCCGCTGCCGTCCGTTACGCCCGACGCAGTCCGTGCGGCCGCCGCCCGTGGGGGCCGACTCCCACGACGCGCGGGCCGGTGCCCGGGCCGGCCGGTTCACGCCTCCAGCAGTCGCTGTCCCACGTACTCGCCCTCTGCCGCCCCGCCGGGCACGGCGAAGAGTCCGCTCGACTCGTGCCGGATGAACGCCGAGAGCGCGTCGCCGCGGTCGAGCTTGCGCTGCACCGGAACGAACCCGCGCAGCGGATCGGCCTGCCAGCAGATGAAGAGCAGGCCCGCGTCGGGCGCTCCGTCCCCGTCGAAGCCGTCGTGGAAGGAGAACGGCCGGCGCAGCATGGCCGCGCCCCCGTTCTGGTCGGGCCGGGTGATCCGGGCGTGCGCGTTGACGGGGATCACCGGCTTGCCGTCCGCGCCGGTGCGGTCGAGGTCCGGCTCCGTCCTCTCGGTGCCACCGGTCAGCGGGGCGCCGTCCGACTTGCGGCGCCCGATCACGTCCTCCTGCGCCTTGCCCGACAGCCGCTCCCAGTCGTCGAGGAGCATGCGGATCCGGCGTACGACGGCGTACGAGCCGTTCGCCATCCATGCCGGGTCGCCCGCGGCGGGCACGAAGATCCGCCGGTCGAAGTCGGGCTCGGACGGCTTGGGATTGCGCGTCCCGTCGATCTGGCCCATCAGGTTGCGCGTGGTCAGCCCCTGCTGGGCGGTGGCGCCGGGGGTGCGGTTGAAGCCGTTCATCTGCCAGCGCACGCGGGCCGCGCCGCCCGCGTCCTTCTGCAGGGCGCGCAGGGCGTGGAAGGCGACGAGCGCGTCGTTCGCACCCACCTGCACCCACAGGTCGCCGTTGCTGCGGGCCTTGTCGAGCCGGTCGGAGGAGAAGTCGGGCAGCGGGTCGAGGGCGACCGGACGCTGCTTCTCCAGGCCCGTCCGTGCGAAGAAGCTGTGCCCGAAACCGAAGGTGACCGTCAGGGACGACGGTCCGGCGTCCCGGGCGACATCCGTGTCGTCGTGGGCGGCGGCCTCGCCCGCCATCAGCCGACGTGCCGTCTCCGACCAGCGGCGCAGCAGCGCGGCCGCCTCCTTGCGGCCGGCTCCGGCCGCCAGGTCGAAGGCGACGAGGTGACCGCGTGCCTGCAGCGGCGTGGTGATGCCGGGCTGATGTTTCCCGTGAAACATGAGCGTGTCCGCGCCAAGGGAGGTCAGCGGAGTGGACTTCTCGCCCTTGGGCGCCGCCGCGTACCCGGCCGCACCGCCGGCCGCACCGAGCGCGAGACCGGTGGCGCCGGCCGTGCCGAGCAGCCGACGCCGCGAGAGGGACCCCGGGTGAGCACCGTGCGGAGCGGGCACAGCCGCCTCCGCACGGGAGGGCGCCTCGGGGGTGGACTGGTCAGGCATGGTGGTTCAGCCGATCTTCGCGTTCTTCTTCACGGTCGTCTGGTCGATGTCGGAGGTCCGCACGGTCACCGCGATCTCCCAGTCTCCCGCCATGGGGATCTGCACCCCGGTCGCCGTCCAGTGTCCGGTGGCGATCCGGTCGGGGGCCACCGGCAGCGGGCCGATGTCCTTCGCGCCGAGCGTGAAAGCGACCTTCACCTCGGGCACGTCGAAGGACTTGCCGTTGGGGCGCTCCACGAAGAGGTGCATGTCGTTGCCGCCGACACGGGCCGGGTCGAGCGTCAGCCGCACGCTGCCCCGGCCGTCCTGGCCGCCGGTGTCGAACGGGACCGTGACGGTCAGCGGTCCGGACCGCTGCACGGTGGACGCGGTGGCCGCCCTGGCCTCCTCCTCCGTACGGCCCGGTTCGGTGGAGGTCAGCACGGTGGTGACGGCGAGCAGCACCACGGCGACACCGGCCTCGGCGAGGACCGAGCGGCGCAGCCCCGAGCGGTGCGGGTCCGCGTCGCGCAGGCGCTTCTCGCGCGCGGTGGCCACGGCGGCGCGCTGGCGCGCCAGTTGGGCGGCTCGGACGGAGTCGGCGGACCCCGCCGCGGACCCGGAGTCGGACGCCGACCCCGCCGCGGACCCGGAGTCGGACGCGGACCCCGCCCCCGACATGGAGCCTGGCCCAGACCCGGACGCAAGGCCGGTCCCAGACCCGGACGCGGACTCCGACCCGGCGGAGACCGCCGCGGGCTCCTTCTCTCCCGAGCGTTCCACCGTCGGCGTGAGCGCGGAGGACGCCTGCGGCAGCCGTGCCGTCCAGCGCCGGGAGATCCACGCGATGCCCACCAGGACGGCCACCAGGCCGATCTTCACGAGCAGCAGCTGTCCGTACCCGGTGCCGGTGAGCGCCGACCAGGAGCCGACCTGGCGCCACGACTGGTAGAGCCCGGTCGCGGCCAGCACCACGACGCTGCCGAACGCGACACCCGAGAAGCGGCGGACGGCCGACGCCTCGATCGGGGCGTCGGAGGGCGCCCGGTAGAGGGCGACGAGCAGCGTGGCCAGGCCGCCGAGCCAGGTGGCGACGGCGAGCAGGTGCAGAACGTCGACCGGCATCGCGATACCCGGCTGGATGCCCGTGGACGCGTGCTCGGCCATCGCCCAGGACGCGGCCAGGCCCGCCGCGACGACCCCGCCGCCGATCCCGAGCCCGAAGGTCAGGTCACGCTTCTCGGCGGCAGCGGCCTCGGCGGCCTCGGCGGCCTCGGCCGCTTCGGCGTCGGCTTCGGGCGTCCGGGCGGCAGCGGCCCCGGTGCCGGTGGCCGCGTCCGAGCCGGACCCGGTCACCGGGCCCGCGTCCGCACCGTGAGCCCCGGCGGGGACGGCGTCCTCTCCGGTCGCCCCGGTGTCCCCGTCCGGCTCGGCCGCCGCGTCACGCTTCACGTACGCCCCGAAGAGCACCGCGATGAACAGGGCTCCCGCGGCCAGCAGCAGCAACCGGGAGACCAGCGCCGCGCCCGTCTTGGTCTGCAGCACCTGGCCGAGCAGGCTCAGGTCGAAGACGTCGGCGAGCTTGCCGGAGCCGGTGTACGAGCCGCGCAGCAGCAGGAGTGCCAGGGTGGCCGCGGTGAGCGCGAGCCAGCCCGAGACGACGAGCCGCTGCACGGGCCGTACACCGGCGCCCCGCTGCCAGCAGGCCAGCACGAAGGCCGCCCCGCCGACCACCAGCACGAAGCCCGCGTACGAGACGTAGCGGGCGAAGCCGTAGAGCCCGCCGACCACCCCGCCGCCGGCCGGCTGGTCGGAGACGGTGACGGAGGTCTGCGAGGGCGCGCCGATGGAGAAGGTGAAGGCGCCCGAGACGGGATGGCTGTCCGCCGACACGACCTGGTAGGTGACGGTGAACGTGCCGTCGGGCAGGCCCGAGTGCAGCTTCACCGCGTACATGGCGTTGCCCAGGTCGATCGGGTCGCCGGAGTCGACCCGCTTGCCCTCCGGGTCGAGGACGCGCACCGAGCCGCCGGACATCGCGACCTTCTCGCTGAAGGTGAGCGTGACCTGTGTGGGCGCCCGGTCGACCACCGCTCCCTGTCTCGGGTCGCTGCCGGTCAGCGCGGCGTGCGCGGAGACCGGCCCGGCGCCCGCCAGCAGCGCGCCGCCGACGGCGAGGAGCAGCAACAGCAGCGTCCGCAGCCGGACGGCCGTACCCCGGTCGGCACGGGGAGCGATGGCCTGCGTCACGGTGG
Source organism: Streptomyces sp. NPDC026417 (assembly GCF_055567695.1). Taxonomy (NCBI): domain Bacteria; kingdom Bacillati; phylum Actinomycetota; class Actinomycetes; order Kitasatosporales; family Streptomycetaceae; genus Streptomyces; species Streptomyces sp. NPDC026417. The sequence goes on along the minus strand of NZ_JBVHPY010000007.1, from coordinate 117,867 downwards.
GTCCCTCCCTCAGTGCCCGGTGTCGGGGTTGTACGTCGCGGATTTCACCGGCATGGACACCTTCACCGTGCCGGACTTGGCGAAGTGCAGTTCGATGGCCACCTTCTCGCCCTGCGCGGGCTTGTGGGTGAGCTTTTCGAACATGACGTGGTTGCCGCCGCTGGTGAAGTCGAGGTCTCCGTGCGCGGGCACCGCGAAGGACTTCCGCTCCCGCATCGCGCCCCCCTCGGTGGCGTGCAGGGTGACGTCGTCCGAGAGGTCGCTGGTGACCGAGGTCAGGGTGTCGGCGCCGCCGGAGTTGCCGACGGTGAAGAAGCCGGCCGCCATGTCGGCCGTGGCCGGGGCGGGCATGTAGGCGCCGCTCACCTTCAGTTCGGGCCCGGCGGAGGCGGCGCCGTCGGAGCCGCCGCAGCCCGTGAGCATCAGGGCGGCCGCTATGACGGCCGCGGACGCCGCCGCGGTCCCGGCGGGGCGGCTCACGGGTTCTCCCCCTTGATGAGCCGCGGGAGGTCCCTGGTGTAGTCGTCCACGGTGGCCTTCTCGCCGTAGAGGACGTAACCGTCGTCGGTCTTCGGCGAGAACGCGACGACCTGGGTGCCGTGCACCGAGGTGACCTTGCCGTCCTTGTCCTTCGTCGACGGCTCGATGGTGATGCCGAGGGTGCGGGCGCCGGCCTGGATCGTGTCGAAGTCGCCGGTCAGCCCGACGACGGAGGGGTCGATGCCCTTGAGCCACGTGCCGAGCGCGGCCGGGGTGTCCCGCTCCGGGTCGGTGGTGACGAACACGACGCGGAGCTTGTCCTGCTCGGCCTTCGGCAGCTGCTTCTTCGCGACGGCCAGGTTGTTCATCGTCAACGGGCAGACGTCGGGGCAGTGTGTGTAGCCGAAGTAGATCAGCGTCGGCCGGCCCTTGGTCTCCTCGCGCAGGTCGTACTTCTCGCCCTGCGTGTCGGTCAGGACGAGGTCCGGCTTCTCGAACGGCCGGTCGAGGACCGTGGCGGCCTTGCCCGAACCGGCCTCGGCGGACACCTCGGCCACCGGCTTGCCGCCGTCGTCGCCGCCACAGGCGGAGAGGGTCAGAGCGGCCGCGGCGACCAGGGCGGCCGCGGCATAGGTCTTCTTGCGCATAGAAAAATGTCCCAGATGTGAGTGCGCCGGTGCGCACCGGGGTCGTACGCCGTGCCGGACGGCGACGTCGTACGGCTCCCCGGTACGCACCGAAAGAGGGTGGACCTCAGGCGGTGGTGCGCCGACGGCCGGCCAGCACGCCGAACGCCACGCCCGCCACACCGACGACGATCCCCACGACGCCGAGGACGCGTGCGGTGGTGTCACTGCTGTCGGAGGAGGCGGCGGCCTCGGTCTCCTCGTGCTCCGCCTTGTCGTCGTCGGAGGCGTTCTCGGCGCTCGACGCGCCGTGGTGGCCCTCCTCGGAGGCGGCGGACAGCGCGAGCACCGGCGCCGGGTTCTCCGGCTCCTCCGCGCCCTCCTTCTGCGGCTCGATCCAGCGCACGACCTCCTTGTTGTCGTACGTCTGGATCGCCTTGAAGACGAGCTCGTCGGCGTCCTCCGGGAGCTGGCCCACGGACAGCGGGAACTTCTCGAAGAAGCCGGGCTGGACACCCTTGCCGGTCGCGGTCCAGGTGACCTTCGAGACGACCTCGTCGATCTTCTTGCCGTGCAGTTCGAGCGGCTTGTCCAGCTTGGACCTGGTGACCTTCACGTCCCAGCCGTCGAGGGGCTGGGGCATGACCGAGGCGAGGGGGTGGTCGGTGGGGAAGTTCACCTCGAGCTTGGTGGTCGAGGCGTTGTCGCGCTCGTTGGGGACCTTGAAGTCGATCGTCGCGTACCCGCCCTTGGCGGCCGTGCCCTCCGGCTGCACGCTGACGTGCGCGAAGGCGGGGGCGGACAGGACGACGACGGCCGAGGCGGCGAGGACGCCGGAGGCGGCGATACGGGAAGCCTTCATGGCAGGAAACACTCCACAGTGGGTGATGGTCCGGTGAGGTGAAGAGGCGCGCGTACGAAGAGGGGCCGGGAGCCGGACCCGTTGCAAAGGAGCCGGAAGGGCATCCCCGGGGCCGGTCCCGGAGACGGCTCTCCGGGAGCCCGCCGGTGGGCGGGCACGCGCGCGTGCCGCACGGCGGCGGCCCCTCCGGACGGAGTGGTGCGCCGTGTCAGGCGGCGAGAACGAGCACGGCCGCCGAGGGCGGTCCGCGCCTGATCACCGAGTGCTGGAGTGCGGTCGTACGGAGTGTGGGCGGCCCGGGCGGCTCGGTGCGCGGCGCTCGGGGCGCCGTACGGGCGACGCTCGGGAGCCCGGCCCGCAGCGCGCGGACCAGAGCGAGTGCCGCGCGCAGGGATCGCACGAGGGCGGTCTCCGCGACCCCGTGCGCGGAGAGCCGCATGAGCCGCAGGACCGCCAGGTCGCCGCGGCGCAGCACCCAACCCGCGGCGACGCCCGCGAGTACGTGGACGAGCAGCATGGGCAGGGACGGCAGCACGGACATCGACGAACCGGCCGCGGCCGACACGGTGTCCGCGGAGTGGTGCAGGGAGTGCGCCGTGACGGAGTGCGCCGTGTCCGGGCCGAGCCGGGCGTCGGTGAGGATGCGCTGTGCCTGCGCGGGACTGATCGCCGCCGCGGACGCGCCGCACACCACCCGGGCCGCCCGCTCGACGAGCGAGGCGTCCGACATGCCCGATGCCATGGACGCCATGGAGGCCATGGACCCGCCCGAGGCGGAGGCGCCCGGGGCCGGGGTCATCGACGTGCTGTGCTGCCCCAGCCCGAAGAGCACGTGCAGGGCGGTCTGGCCGGCCGCGAGGACCGCGGCGATGCCCGGCAGCGCCCGCTCGCGCCCCGCCAGCGGAGCGGCGACGGCGAACACGGTCAGGAACGCGGCGCCCACGGTCCACAGGGGCACCGCGGCGCAGGAGGCGATGCCATGACCGGCCGCGGCCAGCGCGACGCAGACCGCGGCGAACACCGCGGCCCGCAGCAGCCGGACATCGCGTCCGGAGCGCACCGTGCGTGCGTGGGGGGCAGTCATGGCGGGGTCATCATCGCACTGGCCCCCCGCGCTTCCCACGGCAGGTCCACAAGATGACGTACGGCGGGAAACACCCGCTTTGGGGGGAGTCGCCGGCGCGCGTGCGACGTCCCCGGTGTCCCCACATACACCGATCTGGGCGTGCGCGCATCCGCCGTATGGGCGGCATCACGTGGTGTGGGCGGTTGCGCACCGGTCCCGGCGGCAATACGTAACGGTATGTCGAGCCGCGGCCTGGAGGCTGGAGCATGAGCATCTGGTGGTCACTCCACTTGCGGCGCGAAGCCGCGAGCGTCCCGCTCGCCCGGCGCCTGCTGCTCGGCACGATGGAGACGGCGGGTGTCGACCCGGACGTCTCGTACGACCTCTCCCTCGCCCTCAGCGAGGCCTGCGCGAACGCCGTCGAGCACGGCGGGCGCACCGCTCCCGACGGGCCCTCCGAGGCGTACCGGGTCACGGCCTACCTCGACGGCGAGACGTGCCGCATCGAAGTGGCCGACTCGGGGCCCGGGTTCCCGCCCGGCCCGGCGCAGGACGCCGGCCACGGCCGGACGGGCGGGCACGGCCCGCGTCCCCAGTTCCGGGCCGCCCGCAGCGACGACGAGAACGGCCGCGGGCTGTGTCTCATCCAGGAACTCGCCGACCACGTCCACATCGGCAACAAGCCCGGCAGGGGCGGTGCCGTGGTCAGCTTCGACAAGATCCTCAAGTGGCGTGAGGGCACGCCTCTGGTGACGGTCTAGCGCATCCCCGGCAGAAGTCCGGCGCACTTCGTGCGACAGGCCGAAGCGCCGTGGGCGACGCGTCCCGCGCCGCACCGACGTGCCTCCGACGCAGCTTCCCGCCCCGGACCGGTGTCTCCGGTGACGGTCAGGCGCTTCTGTGGCGGAACTCCGGCCTCCGGGACGGCGGGACACCGGCATCCGAGACGGACCGTCGCGGCATCCGAGACGGCCGGTCGCGGCGCCCGAGACGGTGGGCCGCGGCGCCCGGCCAGGCTCCGCTCGCCACGCCAACTGCCTTGAAAAGACCGGCCGAACGCGGTCTGGGCGGGGCGGAGGTCGGTCTGCATACTGGCCTGATGCGGGAGTCGGCGCATCATGCGGCCGGCCACGGGCGGGGGACCGGGCACGGTCCTCGCCGAACCGGCCGCGCCACGCCGATGCCCCGCACGCCGTCCGTGACGACCGCGCCCGGCCCGGCGCCCGGGCCCCGGGGTCCCGGAGGCACACCGCACGGCGGTACGTCCGCCCGGCCGTCCGGACGCGGGACGCGGGGGCGAGCCGGGACGGGACCCGCCGGCCGAGAGCGACAGGGGGAGTGCCAGTGCTGCGAATGGTGCGTGCCGGGGACGGCCGGCGACTGTCGGTGGAACAGCGCGGCGATCCCGGCGGCAGGCCGGTGTTCCTGCTGCACGGCACGCCCGGCAGCCGGCTGGGTCCCGCGCCGCGCCCCTCCGTGCTCTACCGGATGGGCATCCGCCTGATCACCTTCGACCGCCCGGGCTACGGGGACTCCGACCGCAAACCGGGCCGCACGGTCAGCGCCGTCGCGGCCGACGTGGCGGACATCGCCGACGCCCTGGGGATCGACCGCTTCGCGGTGGTCGGCCGCTCCGGAGGCGCGCCCCACGCGCTGGCCTGCGCCTCGCTGCTGGCGGACCGCACGACCCGGACCGGCGCCCTGGTGAGCCTCGCCCCGCGGGACGCCCCCGACCTCGACTGGTTCGAGGGCATGACGGAGTCGAACGTGCGCGAGTACGTGAACGCCGCGATCAGCCGCCGCCGGGTGACCACGACACTGGGCCGCCGGTCCATGTCGATCGTCGCCGACCCCGCCGCCTCCATCGCCGAGATGCGCAGCAAGCTGCCCGAGTCCGACCGCTGGATCGTCGCGGACGCCGGCATCCAGGACATGCTGGAGCGCAACTTCGCCGAGGGCCTGCGGGACTCGGCGGACGGCTGGGTCGACGACGTGATGGCGTTCAGCACGGGCTGGGGCTTCGACCTGGCCCGGATCGCCTCCCCGGTACTGCTGTGGCACGGGGAGGACGACATCTTCGCGCCGGTTCAGCACACGCGCTGGCTGGCCCGGCACATCCCGGGAGCCCGGCTGGAGGTGGAGCCGGGCGCCGCGCACTTCGGGGCGCTGCGGGTGATGACGCGCATCCTGAGCTGGGCGGTCCGGGCGGTCCCGGACGAGCGCCCGGAACCGCCCGTCACACCTGCTGCGGTTCCAGATCCCGGTTGATCCGGCGCCAGGAGCGGACCGAGTCGACGAGCGGGTGGGGTTCTCCCAGCAGCTGCGCCAGTTCGGTCTCCGCCTTCTCCTGCAGCCGGGCGGCTTCCGGCCGCCGGCCGAGGGCCCGCAGGGTGATGGCGAGATTGGCAATGCTCACCAGGACGTCCGGGTGGTTCGGCCCGAAGCGCTTGCGCAGGCCGTTCATGGCGAGCCGTTCCCAGTGCTCGGCCTCCTCGTTGCGGCCCAGGTCGCCGTATGCGTTGGCGAGGTTGAGACCGGCGCACAGGGCCGAGGGGTGTTCGTCGCCCAGGGCCGCCGTCAGGGTCGTACGGGCCTGCTCCGCCAGCTCCGCCGCCTGCTCCACGTTGCCGAGGGCGCGTTCGTAGATGGACAGGTTGTTGATGCACTGCATGGTGAACGGGTGCTCCGCGCCGAACGAGCTCTCGTAGCCCTGCAGCACCTCGGTGACCAGCTGCACCGCCCGCTCGGCGCCGATCACGGGATCGGCCGCGAAGTAGTCGGCGGCGAGGTTGAGACCGCAGGCCAGGGCCTCCGGGATGGTGCTTCCGTAGCGGTCGCGGTAGCGCGCGTACGTCTCCCACGTCTGCTCGGTCAGGCTCAGGGCGTCGGCCTGGTGGCCCGCCTTGCGCAGGGAGACGGCCAGGCTCTTGTCGACCCGCAGCACCTCGGGCACGTCCGGGTTGAGCACCTGCTCGAAGCCCTCCCGCACCTCGCGCAGGATCTGCACCGAGCCCGTGTAGTCGCCGAGTTCCCGCAGGTCGCGGGCGTGGTGGCCCTTGGTGGTCAGCGTGTAGGGGTGCAGCGGCCCGAGCAGCGCGGTCCGGCGCCGGACCGTGTCGTCGTCGAGCCGCCGGGCCGCCTCGCTGTCACCGGTCAGGCGGTAGTCGATGGCGAGGTTGTTCGCGGAGCTGAGGGAACGCGGGTGGTCCTCGCCGAAGATCTCGCGGAATCCCCGGTAGATCCTCAGGTCCAGATCCAGTGCCTCCTTGAACCGGCCGAGCGCCCGCAGGTCGGCGGCCACGCTTCCGGAGGTGATCAGGATGCTGGGGTGGCCCTCGGGGAGCAGTTCCCGCTGACGGGCCAGCGTCTCCTCGTCCATCGCCCGCGCGGCCTGGTATTCGCCCTGGGAGCGCAGCACGTTGGCCAGTTCGAAGCGCAGATTGAGGATCTGCTCGTCGTCGGCGTCCGGGAACTCGGTGGTCCAGAACTCGTTGAGCTGGGTGCCCAGCGTCCGTGCCGCGTGCAGCTCGCCGCGCTTCCAGAGATAGCGGATGCGGTCGACCATCAGCTGCCGAGGCTCCTCCTCCGCGCATTCCCGGACGTTGGAGGGGACCAGATGCGGCCAGATCGCCTCGAACCCGGGCCACTGGGCGGGGTCGTCCACGGCACCCTCGGGCGGGCGCGCGGAGGCGAGGATCCGGTGCACCTCGTGGATCGTGTCCTCGAACTCCTCCTCGCCCAGGCTGTCGCGGACCGCGGCCTGCACCAGCCGGTGCACCTGGATGGAGTTGTCCGTCGAGTCGACCTTGGCCAGCGCGAAGCGGTTCAGCGCCTGGGTGACCTTGCCGAGCATGTAGCGGGCCCGGAGGTCCTTGTCGAAGGGCAGCAGCGCCTTGATCATCGCGTCGCTGCCCACCAGGCTCATCGAGATGGGCTCGGCGGCGAAGAAGCTGCACAGTTCGAGCAGGCGGGCCGCCGCCGGGGACTCCTCGCGCAGCCGGTTGATGGAGATGTTCCACGTGGCGCCCACGGACGAGGGGTACTCGACCGCCTCCACGGCGGCCTTCACCGACAGCACCTTGGTGCTCTGCTCGCGCAGCTGCTCGATGTACTCCTCGACGGGGGTGGCAGTCGCCTCCAGCCAGGCCGCCGCCACCTCGATGGCCAGCGGCAGGTCACCTACGGCGTCCGCGACGCGCCCCGCGTCCTCGCCGCTCAGCCCGGGTACCCGGCGGCACAGGTGCTCGACGCTCTCGTTCCGGGTGAAGACCTCGACCTCCACCGGCTGGACGCGGGTCGACGTCGGCTTGGCGCGGCAGGTGACGAGCAGATGCCCGTAGACACTGTCCGGGATGGGCGCGGTCTGGTCCGGGAAGACCTCCAGCACCTTGTCCAGGTCCTCGACGTTGTCGAATATCACCAGCCAGCGCGAGTACGGCTGTCCGTCGCGGAGTGCCTGCAGGGCCGCCTCGGCAGCCTCGGCCACGTCGTCGCCGACACCCGGCAGGTCGAGCATCCGGGCCAGCGCCGCGAGCTTCGGCGGGACCAGGTCCGGCTGCTCGGCGTCGACCCACCACACCAGGTCGTAGTCGGCCTTGAACCGGTGGGCGTACTCACGGGCCAGCTGGGTCTTGCCCACCCCGCCGAGGCCGTGCAGCACCTGGGGCAGCCGCTGCCCCGAGATGCCGCTGCCGAGCTGCTCGCGCAGCCGGTCCAGGACGGAGGCGCGGCCGGTGAACCAGGGATAGCGGGGCTGGATGTTGGACACCCGCGTACCGGTGTTCGGGAACCGCACGCTGCCGCCCCGGGAGATGCCGACGGCGTCGGGGCGCTCCAGCCCGGTCAGCAGCGCGGCGGCGGCCGCGCCCTCCTCCAGCCGCGCCAGGTCGATCGCTCCCCGGCCGGCGTACGGCAGGCTGAGCTGCACGTCGCCGACCCGGACCGAGACCGCCTGGTGGCGTTCCTCCGAGGCGGCGCCCGAGTGCACCGCGGCCTCCCATGCGGCCCTGGCGCGCTGGGAGCCGTTGAAGGCCTGCGAGACCACGGCGACCACCCGGTGCCCGCTGCTGGGCACGGCCTCCGCACCGATCTCCGTCACGGACATCGTCCGCACGTCCTTGGGCAGCACCTCGAAACCGGCGCCCCGGAGCACCGACTCCAGCCAGTCCACCCACATCCGGTCTTCCGAGACGTAGTAGAGGAGCAGCTTCGAGGGCGGAACGGGCCGCCGCCGGGTGTACGCGGCCACGTACCGGGTGCGCTTCACCTCGCTGATCGGCGGCAGCGAGGCGACCCGCCCCTCGCTGACGACGGAGGTGAGCCGCTCGCAGGCGGTCAGCATGGAGCTGGCGACCTTCGGCGGGTCCCCGAAGGCGGCGAGGATCTCCTCGTACGCATAGTAGGGACGGTAGGGCACCTCCACCGAGCCCCAGTATTCGGCCAGTTGCTCCGTGTCCATGCCGCTGGGCAGCCCGGCGAACCGCTCCCTGGCCAGCGCGCGTCCGGCGTCGACCTTGTCCTTCTCGCCGTCGTCGATGCGCATGGCGACCGGCAGGATGCGGATGTTCTTGTCCCCGTACCGGTCCGCGATGCCCTGGGCGACGGCGGCGGCGCCCTCGATGCTCTGGTCGCTGAGCGTGTAGCAGACCACGAGGGTGCTGGGCATCTGGACCGTGCAGATGTCGGCGAGGTCGCTCAGGCCGGTGCGGCTGTCGATCAGGGTGTAGTCGTAGTAGCGCTGCATGTCCGCGCGCATGGCGTCGAAGAACTGGCCTCCGCCGTAGCTGGCGTAGAACCGGTCCCAGTCCATGTTCCCGACGATCGGGTAGTCCCGGTGGCGCATTCCGGCGGACAGGAAGTCCAGGCTGCCCGGCTTCGGGAAAGGCCAGTCGAGCGAGATCGCGTGCGGCCTCACCCGGGCGTAGGCGCGGTGCCAGTCCGGCGCGCGCTCCGGCAGGTCCCGCAGGGCCTCCCGGCGGTAGTCGTCGATGAGGTTGATCAGACCGGGGGTCGCCCGCAGCAGGGAGGGATTGAGGAACGGGTGGAAGAAGCGGTGGAGTCCCGGCGCCTCGAGGTCCCAGTCGACGGTGAGCACCCGGTGGCCGTTGGCGGCGAGGATCCACGCCACGTTCGCGAGCGCCATCGTCCGCCCCGTGCCGCCCTTGTACGAGTAGAACGTGATCACGGTGCCATTGCGGTTCTCGGTCATTCGAAACCCTCCGCCAAGTCAGCCCTGCTCTTCCCGCGCTCGGTCCCGGCCGTGCCGGGAGAGTCAGGGCGGGGCGCCACGGCCGAGATCGTCCGGCCCGGTCAGTCGCGGGGGCGGGGCCGGATCCCCCTGCGGTGGAAAGGTGCGGGCGTGCGCCTCGAAGAAGGAGACGGCCTGTCTGACGGCCATCTGGAGCTCGGTCCCGAAGGCGTCCAGCGTGCGGATCCCGCCGTTGAGCGACCGGTGGCCGGCGCCCTCGACCAGACGTGAGGCGAGCGCCTCGTTGGTGAGCTGGTGCAGCCGCGACTCCCACTCGGCGGGCACGGCGTCGTCCTTGTGCTGCGGGATCATCACGCTGATCCAGGGGCGCTGCTCGCGGCACAGCCGTTCCATCAGGGCCTTGCGGCGGGGGGAGTCCAGCGCCCAGCGGTCGAGCAGCAGCAGGCCGGGTGCCTCGGGCGGCAAGGAGCCGAGGAGCCGGTCCGCCTCGTTCTCGAAGTCCCCCACGCTCACCCGGTAGTCCATGGTGCGCACAAGGTCGGCGGCGTGCTCCCCGAGCGGCCTGGTCGACACCGGGTGGAACGGGTTCCAGTCGCCGGGGGTCTCTCCGTAGTAGTCCGGTATGCGGCCCGCCGGCAGGTCCGACCGGGAGCACGCGAGCACCGATATGTCGAAGGTCGGGGGGTGTCCGGACGATCCGAAGGCGCTGGGCAGCGACTCGTAGTCCTTGTAGACCTGTCCTTCGGCCAGTTCGGTCGCCTCGGCCACCTTCACGATGTGCTTGGCCAGTTGGTAGACGGCCCGCTCGTACTCGTCCTTCAGGTAGTTGAGCTTGGTCAGACCGTAGAAGCCCTCGTCCGCGTAGTCCTCGCCGAAGGCCGCGTGGTTGAACTGCAGGTCGCGCGCGGCCTGGGGCAGTTGGGCCGGTTCCACCGGCACCCATAACGCCGGGATGATCGCGTTCTCGACCGTGCCCTTGTGGCGGGCCTTCTGGTTGACCTCCCGCTGGGAGAACGCCCACCACTCCCGGCCGCACTGCTCGCTGAGGAAGTAGCGGCGCGAGTACAGGGGCACGAACACCTGGCACCGGGCCAGGTTCTGCGCCAGCTCGTCCGTCCACTTCGTGCCCACCGTCATGCCCTGGTCCAGAAAGCCGGCCTTGGCACCCGGCGGCAGCGAGGTCATCTGCATGATGTGCGCGCAGAGGCCGTCGTAGAGCTTCTTCACCCAGGCGTTGGGGTCGGCGTCGCCGGAGTCGTGCTTCGGCGTATGGGCATAGCTGAGGAAGAAATACGGATTCCCGCCTCTGGCGCTACCCGCGTCCCCTCGCACGAATGCCCCCCGGTGTGCTGCGGCCGACCCCCAGTGTAGGAAGCACGGTGTCCCGCGCGGAACAGGACGAACAAGGCGGTCTCCGGCCGGACTTCATCGATTCCCCGGCCGACTCGGCGCCACACGCGCGCCGCCGTCGAGTTTCCGTCAACTCAACCTGCCTACTGGCCGGTTCGCGACCGCCCGGGCGGCCCGGAGCCCGCCCGCGTCATCCCGCCTGCCATTGCGCCCGGTGCTCCGCCGCCGCTCGACGGGCCGACTCCAGTGCGTCCTCCTCGATCTCGTCGGCCAGTCGCGCCCGTACGGTCTCCCGCATCCCCGCGACGAACCGGTCGCCGAGCGGGGTGAGGGCCCCGGACGAGGCCAGGGTCTCGACCGCCTCGGCCGTCTGGTCGCGCCAGCGGGAGAACTGCGCCTCCGCCCGGCGGGCCTGCTCCCCCGTCGTGCTGCGCCACCAGGCGCGCCAGAAGTCGATCACCGCGATGTGCGCGTACGTCCCCTGCAGCAGCCCCTCCAGGGGCCGGGGGTCGGGACGCCAAGGCGCGTAGAACAGCCGCTCGCAACCGGGGTCGTACAGATCGGTCAGGTCCAGTACGGCACCGAGTTTCACGTGCTGGAACTCGTGCACGATCAGCTGGGCCAGCAGTTCCGGCGCGGCGGGGCGGGCGATGGCTACGGCGCCGAAGGCGTCCCGGGCCGCCGAGCTGATGTCGGCACCGTCGGGGGCGGGCCGCAGGGGCGTGATGACCCGCAGTCCGGCGGCGACTCCCGGCGCGTACAGGGGCAGCTCCCGGCGGATCCATGCCCAGGCGGCGGTGAGGCCGGTGTGCCACGCCTCCGCCTCCGCGTCGCCGAGCCGGGGATGCACGGCGTGCCCGTGGCAGTCGCGGAGCGGGTCGGTGTCCTCCAGTGCGACCGTCCAGCCGTCCAGCTCGAACTCCCGCCGTGCCTGCCAGCCGGGGTCCGCCGGCCCGTGCCGTGCCACCGTGTGGGTGCGGCCACCCGCCGTGCGGACCGTGAATCCGTCGGTGCCACCCGTCACCCGCACCTCGGTGGTGTCGCCGACGGCGAGCGTGCCCAGTGTCGGCAGGCGAAGCGTCCCGTGCGGAGTCGGGACGGCGACCGTGAGGGGGTGGCCCGCCCGCACGGCGGCCGCCGCGGCGATCTCGGACACGCCCTGCAGCACGGCGCCGGCCGCGTCGGGGCCGCCCCCGAGGGAGCGGAGCGCCCAGGGACGCACATACGGGTGGGCCAGCACCGCGTCCACCGCGTCCGGTGCCTCGGTGTCCAGGGCGGCCAACGCCTCCCAGGCCGCCCCGCCCGGCACGCGTTCCTGGTGGTCGCGCCAGACTGCGGCCAACAACTCACGGTTCAGGCCGAGTTGGTGCCCGGCCAGGAGTCCGACGGTCGAGTTGCCGCCGAAACCCGCTGCCAGTTCCGTCAGTTGAGGATCCCCCAGGGGCTGCTGGTCGGACATGTCACGGTCCCGGATGTCGGTGATGAGACGCAGAAGGTCACTGCAGTAGACCGAGGGATTCATGAACCCGCTGCCGGTGCGGTACCGGTGGGCGTACAGGCCGCCGCCGCAGGACTCCACCACGGGGCAGGCCCGGCAGGTCCCGCACAGCCCGTCGAGCCCCTGCTGGCGGGCCACGACTCCCGGGTGCGCGGCGACCTCGTCGAGCGAGTTGGCCATCACGTCCATCCCGGTGACTGGCGCTCCGTCGTAGGCCGTCTTCAGCGAGTCCGCCTGCTCGAAGGTGCCGTCGGTCTCGATCACGGCCAGGTCGGCGGGCGCCAGCCCGAGGGATTCGGTCAGGCTGCTCCCGCCGCGCAGCGTGCGCAGCACCGAGTCGAAGATCCTTACGTCCATCGGCCGCCCGCTCGCGTCCCAGCGGTCGTACACGGTCAACAGCCAGTCGGCGTACGGGGTGGCGGACGGGTCGCCCGGCGGGCGCAGCGGTGGTTCGTCCCAGGTGGCGTGCGGCAGGAGGAAGTCGATACGGGGCGGGTCGAGCGCGGCCAGCGCGTCATAGGCGGCGGCCGGGTCGTTGCGCACGTCGACCGTGCAGAGGATGCCCGCGAACAGGTGACGGTAGCGGGGGCGGTTGAGCAGGGCGACGGCGCGCAGGACCTTGTCGTGGCTGCTGCGCCCGTCGCGGTAGACGCGGTGCAGATCGTTGGCCGCCCGGTCGCCGTCCAGCGAGACGCCCACCCTGATGTCGTACTCGGCGAAGAGTTCGCAGAAGCGCTCGTCGAGCGTTACGCCGTTGGTGTGGACGCGCAGGTCCAGGTCGCACACGCCCCGCAGCGCCGCGCGTAGTTCCTCGGCCGCCCTGCGCAGCCGGGCCCGGCCGGCGAGAAGCGGCTCGCCGCCGTGCAGGACCACGTGGACGGTGTCGAGGCCGTGTGCCGCGGCGTGCTCCGCGATGCGTTCGGCGCCGGCCACCAGCACTTTGTCGGAGATCACCACGGGCCGACCGCGCCAGCTCTGGTCAGCGTGCTCGAAGACGTAGCAGTGGTCGCAGGCGAGGTCGCAGCGACCATGCATCTTCAGTACGAACTGGCGTAAGGGTTGTGGCGGCCGGCCCATGAGTGTGCTGTCGGTCCTCGGTCTCGGGATTCAGGCGTGGATGCGGACCTGGGATGCGGAACCGGACGTCAGACGGACGACTGGAAGGCCGCGACCGCGACCCGGCCAGGACCCCGCTGAGCGCCACCGTTCGACACGACCCGGGTCAGGGCGGCCGACAAGGCGCGGTCGTGCTGCGCGGCGAGGCGCACCAGTGTCACCCGCTCCGGACCGAGTGCGGCATTCTTCCCTGGCTCTTCGGCCGCTGCGTCGAGGGAGGCGTTCATTCGGAACCTCATCTTCTGTGCGTACGCACTGACGGGAGGCAGGGCGGAGCCTGCTCAGCAAGAACACCACTGGTCTGGGGGTGCCGCCCGTCGGAGAAACGCCGACCAGGGCAGAGACGCGGCCGACGCAGCAGACATACAGGTGCCCCGCCAGCCACTGGTCGCGAGCAGCGTAGCCAAAAGGGGCGCGTACTCAGGTCGGTTGCCGCTGGAGCCACGCCAGCGCGGAGCAACCGAGGCAGTTCTGTCACGCGCTGCTGTCATATGCCCGTACGCCCCCCATCGGCCAAAAGCTGCACCACCGGGTCAGTCCCCGGCTGACCTCCCACGGCAGAGGAATAGTCCCTCAAGCGCGAGCCCGTGATTTTTTGACCCAAAATTTACCTCAGGTTACCCGATTCGGGTCCTTTGTCCAGGCCTCTCTTCGGCCAAGTGCGGGGGTGTTCTCCCCGGTCGGGGTCACTCACCGATGCTTTCGCGCCGAATTCCCCCTCTTCGCCTCCGCTCAGCCCCCGCACAGCCTCCTCACGGGTGTCGCCCCTACCGTGCCCGCCATGACCGGAACCCGCGAGGACGAGACGCTGGCGCGGGCCGCCGTGGCCGCGCTCCAGGGCACCGAGTTGCTGCACACGGCCGGGCCGTACGGGGTCCGCCGCGTCCGGGCGGGCGCCCGGCAGGTGCTGGAGGCGGGCGGTACGGCGGCGGCCGCCGGACGGGCCCGGCTCGCCGCCCTCGACGGCGACCTGCCCGCCCGGGGCTGGAGCCCGCGCGGCAGCGGCGGCCTGCTCGCGGGCGCCCTGTTCGCCGACTCCCTCCCGGTGACGGTCAGTTCCCCGGCATGAGCGGCCTGACGCCGTCCACCTCGCCCGACCGGACCGGCGCCGTCGCGCCACGGCCAGCCGGCGCACCACGGCTCTCCGCCGCGCCACGGCTCTCCGCCCACCGTGCCGCCGGGCCCATCCCGTACGACGCCCCGAGCATCGCCGCGCCGAGCAGCAGCCATCCGGGGGTCCCCCACTGCACGAGCAGCACCGTCAGGACCAGGGGGCCGAGGGTGCGGGCGACGGTGACGCCGGTGCCGAAGAACCCCTGGTACTCGCCGGTGCGGTCGGCCGGGGCGAGGTCGAAGGCGAGCTGCCAGGAGCCCGCGGACTGCTGCATCTCGGCGGCCACCTGCAGGAGCGCGCCCGCCACCAGGATCCCGGCCGCGAGCCAGGACGCCGTCCCGGCGGAGAGGGCGAACACCGCACACGACGCCAGCATCACGAGGCCGGAGCGCCGTATCGCCCGGGTGGCCGACGCGACGCCCGCCACACCGCGGGCCATCCGCACCTGGAACACCATCACCGCGCCCGTGTTCAGCACGAACAGCGCGGACACCAGCCAGGCGGGAGCCCCGGTCCGCTCGGTGATCCACAGCGGGATGCCGAGGCTGAGCAGCGGCATCCGCAGCAGCAGCACGGTGTTGAGCAGCGTGACGACCGCGTACGGGCGGTCGCGCAGGACGCCGGTGCCGCGGACCCGGCCGGCAGCCGTGGGCGGTACGGACGGCAGCCGCAGCAGCACCGCCGCACAGAGCAGGAAGCTCACCGCGTCCAGCGCGAAGGCACCGAGGTAGGCGGTCCGGCTCCCGGCGTGCAGCGCGAGACCGCCGAGGCATGCACCCACCGCCAGCCCGGCGTTGAGCGTCGACTGCAGATGGGCGAGGAGCGCGGTCCGCTCCGCGGGGGACACCAGGCCGGCCAGCAGGGCCTGCCGGGCCGCGGCGAGCCCCGACTGCGCGGAGGTGTAGGCGCACGCCGTGAGCAGGAACGGGACGAAGCCCCGTACGGCCAGGAAGGCGGCCACGGCCCCCGCGGTCGCCAGCGCCAGCAGCACCGCCGTGCCCCGGGCTCCCCGCCGGTCGGCGAGCCGCCCGAGCGGGACGCCGGCGAGCGAGCCGACCGCCCACGCGACGGTGAGCCCGAGTCCCACCCGCCCGGCAGGCAGGCCGACGACCTGGGTGAAGTAGAGCGCCGAGGTCACGTAGAAGGCGCCGTCCCCGACGGAGTTGCTCAGCTGCGCGGCGGCCAGCACCCTCCGGGGGCCCGCGGGCGGAAGCAGGCGGCTGCCCGTGGCGCGGCCGGGGGCCGGGGGCGAGGGGCGGGCGGCGGAGTGGGTCATGGGCCCGACGCTAGGGGCGGTCCGGACCGCTCGACAGGCCCATTCTGCCGCCCTTTTCTTGGTCCAATCGGCCCTACCGGTCGGCCCCGACCTCGCGCGAGCCGTGCCGTTCGACGCCCGGACGCGGCGAACCCTCGGGGCCGCGCGGCGCGCCTCAGCCCCCCCGCCGCACCCCGCCCAGCACCCTCCCCAGCGCTTCCAGCGCCTCGGTGTACCCCTGTTCCCGGGGCGTTCCGTACCCGACGACCAGGCCCTGCGGCCGGTCCTCGCCCGCGGTGTGCCAGTGGTCCCCGAGTCGGCCGACCGCGAGCTCCTCCCGGGCCGCCCGCTCCAGCACCGCCGCCTCGTCCGGGACCTCCACCAGGGCATGCAGTCCGGCCGCGATCCCCCGGAGCCGCCAGTGCGTCCCGAGCAGGGCGACGAGCTGGTCCCTGCGCCGCCGGTAGCGCAGTCGGCAGGCCCGCACATGGCGGTCGTACGCGTGGCCGGTCAGCATCTCGGCGAGGGCCAACTGGCCGACGGACTCGGTGTGGTGGTCGCTGTGCAGTTTCTCGTCGGCGACCGCGTCGACCAGGTGGGGCGGCAGCACCATCCAGCCCAGCCGCAACGCGGGACCGAGTGTCTTGGACGCCGTGCCCAGGTACACCGCATGGCCGGGCGCCATGCCCTGGAGCGCCCCGACCGGCTGCCGGTCGTAGCGGAACTCCCCGTCGTAGTCGTCCTCGACGATCAGCCCGCCCCGGGTGCGGGCCCAGTCGGTGAGCGCCCGCCGCCGCTCGGGGTGCAGGGTCACACCGGTCGGGTACTGGTGGGCCGGCGTGACCACCACCGCGTCCTCGTCCCCCAAGTCGCCCGCCACGACGCCGCGTTCGTCGACCGAGAGCGGCACCACGCGGCCGCCGCCGCGCCGGACCACGTCCCGGTGGAACGGCAGCCCCGGGTCCTCCATCGCGATCACCGCACCGTCCAGCACCCGGGTGAGGAGCGCGAGCCCCTGCACGTATCCGGACGTGATCACGATCCGCTCGGGCGGCGCGATCACACCCCGGGCCCGTCCCAGGTACGCGGAGAGCGCCGTCCGCAGCTCGACGCGGCCGCGCGGGTCGCCGTAGTCGTACGCCGTCGAGGGTGCCGTCGCGATCGCCCGCCGCAGCGCCCGCAGCCAGGCCGCCGCCGGGAAGGTGCCGACATCCGGACTGCCCGGCCGCAGGTCGAAGCGGGGCGCCCGCACGGGCGGCGTCCCCGCGGGAGCCGGTGCGCCGTCGGTGGGCGGCGCCGCCACCTCGGTGCCCGACCCCTGCCGGGCCCGCAGATAGCCCTCGGCGATCAGCTGGTCGTAGGCGGCCTTCGCGGTGCCCCGGGACAGGCCGAGTTCCGCGGCGAGCCGCCGGGTGGCGGGCAGCCGCGTACCGGGGACCAGCCGTCCCTCGCGCACGGCGTCCCGCAGTGCCCGTTCGAGTCCGGCCCGGCGCCCCTGCGCGGAATCCGGCTCCAGATGCAGGTCCACGCCGACGCCGGACCAGAAGTCCCCCACGAAACCCCCCACGCAGCCAGACGAACGGCCGGGCACCCTCAGGTACCCGGCCGCCTTCTTGTTGCCGTGCCGTCGACGCCGCCGGCTCAGCCCTTCAGGGCCGCCATCCAGGCCTCGACCTCGTCGGAGCGGCGCGGCAGCGCCGCCGACAGGTTCCGGTTGCCGTCCTCGGTGACCAGGATGTCGTCCTCGATGCGCACGCCGATGCCCCGGTACTCCTCCGGCACGGTCAGGTCGTCCGCCTGGAAGTACAGGCCGGGCTCGACGGTCAGGCACATGCCCGGCTCCAGCGTGCCGTCCACATAGGTCTCGGTGCGGGCCGCCGCGCAGTCGTGCACGTCCATGCCGAGCATGTGGCCGGTGCCGTGCAGGGTCCAGCGGCGCTGCAGGCCCAGCTCCAGGACACGCTCGACCGGGCCCTCGACCAGGCCCCACTCGACGAGCTTCTCGGTCAGCACCCGCTGCGAGGCGTCGTGGAAGTCGCGGTACTTGGCGCCCGGCCGGACGGCCGCGATACCGGCCTCCTGCGCCTCGTACACGGCGTCGTAGATCTTCTTCTGGATCTCGCTGTAGCGGCCGTTGATCGGCAGCGTGCGCGTGATGTCGGCGGTGTACAGCGTGTGGGTCTCGACGCCCGCGTCCAGCAGCAGCAGGTCGCCGGAGCGCACCGGGCCGTCGTTGCGCACCCAGTGCAGCGTGCACGCGTGCGGTCCGGCGGCGCAGATGGAGCCGTAGCCGATGTCGTTGCCCTCGACCCGTGCGCGCAGGAAGAAGGTGCCCTCGATGTACCGCTCGCTGGTGGCCTCGGCCTTGTCGAGGACCTTCACGACGTCCTCGAAGCCGCGCACGGTCGAGTCGACGGCCTTCTGCAGCTCGCCGGCCTCGAACTCGTCCTTGACCAGTCGCGCCTCGGAGAGGAAGACCCGCAGCTCCTCGTCCCGCTCGGCGGTCACCTTGTCGGTCAGCGCGGCCTCGATGCCGGCGTCGTGACCGCGCAGGACGCGGACCGGGCCGGTGGCCTCGCGCAGCCGGTCGGCCAGCTCGCGGACGTCGGACGCCGGGATGCCGTACAGCTGCTCGGCCTCGCTCAGCGAGTGCCGCCGGCCGACCCACAGCTCACCCTGCCCGGACAGCCAGAACTCGCCGTTCTCCCGGTCGGAGCGGGGCAGCAGGTAGATCGTCGCCCGGTGCCCGTCCGTGGTCGGCTCCAGCACGAGGACGCCGTCCTCGGTGAGGTTGCCGGTGAGCCAGGCGTACTCGACGGAGGCGCGGAAGGCGTACTCCGTGTCGTTCGAGCGGGTCTTCAGGTTGCCCGCGGGGACGACCAGACGCTCGCCCGGGAAGCGCGCGGAGAGCGCGGCGCGGCGGGCGGCCGTGAAGGCGGCCTGCGCGATCGGCTCCAGGCCCCGCAGTTCCGTGTCGGCCCAGCCCGACTTCATGTTCTCGGCCAGCTCGTCGGACACGCCCGGGTACAGGCCGTTCTTCCGCTGCTTGATCGGCTCTTCTTCGCCCGCTTCGTCAGCGGCATCGTCAAGCACGGCTTCCGGGGTCTCCGGGATGAGCGCCTCCGACACGGTCTGCCTCCTAGTTACGACTCTGGACCACCCCCATCGTACGGTCGTGCGGAAGGGGGCACAGGGCCGTAGGACCTGTTACCGAAGGCGTTACCGAAGGCTCACGCGACGTGCTGCCCGGGCACCTCCCCGAAGCGGTGCCGCGCCCTCACTCGAAGCGGGCCGCCAGCAGGACGACGTCCTCCTCGCTGTCGGCCTCGTCGAGACCGTCCGGCAGCACCGTGCGCAGGACGTGGTCGGCGACCGCGCCCGGATCGCCGCGCAGCGCCCTCGGCACCCCGGCGGCGGCCGCGTGCAGCCGGGCGAAGGCGCGGTCCATGGGGTCACCGGTGCGGTGCAGCAGACCGTCCGTGTAGAGGAGCACCGTCTCGCCGGGCCGGGCGCACATTTCAACGCTCGGTGCCTCCCAGCAGGCGAGCATCCCCAGCGGCGCGGACAGGGACGTCTCCACGAACTCCGTCCGCCGCTCGCCGATGACCAGCGGGGGGCTGTGCCCCGCCCCGGCCAGCGTGATCTTGCGCAGCGCGGGTTCGCAGTACGCGAAGAGGGCGGTGGCGGAACGGGCGGGTTCGGTGAGCCGCAGCAGCAGTTCGAGGTCGGAGAGGACGGCGACGGGATCCTCGCCCTCCATCACGGCGTACGCCCGGAGCGAGGCTCTGAGCCGGCCCATCGCGGCGACGGCGCTGGGCCCCGAGCCGGTGACCGACCCGACGGCGAGTCCGAGCGCGGCGTCCGGCAGCGGCAGTGCGTCGTACCAGTCGCCGCCGCCGCGCGGCCCGGTGCGGTGACGGGCGGCGAGCTGGACGCCGGCGACCCGGGGCAGCCGGGGCGGGAGCAGTTCCTCGGAGATGGTCGCCATGCACGCGCGCGTGCGCTCCAGCTCGACCAGCCGGGCCAGGTGCTCGGTCGCGTAGCGGGCGTACAGGCCGACGAGGTGGCGCTGGCGCTCGGCCGGTTCCGCGGGCTCGTCGTACAGCCACACGGCCGCGCCCAGCCGGACGGCGGCCTCGGTGGACAGCGGCAGTGCGTAGCTCGCGGCGTAGCCGAGCCGGGCGGCCACCTCCCGGTGGCGGGGGTCCAGGCCGTCCTCGGAGAAGAGGTCCGGCTCGGCGATCTCGCCCTCGCCGCCGGGCAGCCCGTCCAGGATCTTCCCGAAGGACATGCTGCTGCGCGGCACGGTCTCGATGTGCCCGAGATCCGCGCGGGCCAGGCCCAGGCCGATCGTGGTGTCCGGGCCGAGTCCGTCGCGCGGCTCCAGGACGACCAGGCCGCGGCGGGCGCCGACGAGGGTGGCTCCGGCGCGCAGCAGCTCCTGGAGTGCGTCGTCGAGCGTCGCCGTCCGCGCCAGGCGCTCGGTCAGTTCGTGCAGGGTCGTGAGGTCGGATACCCAGCCCGCGAGGCGGTCCTGGAGGACGGCTCCGGGGCCGGTGGAGGAAGGGACCGAGGGGGCGTCCGTGGCTGCGGGCGCGGGCGCGACAGTGTGTGCGGGCGCGGGAACCGTGGAGTCGATTCCGGCCACTTTCGGAAGGTGAGGGGCGTTCATGGCATCCGGCTTTCCGACCGGTGCGTTTTGCTCAATAGCATCGCAAACCCCCATGTCATTCTGCGCCGCTAGCAGTGTCTCCACATGTACACGCACTCGTGAGGGGATGTCCAGCATTGTCCTGCTGGGATTCCTGGTGTCCGTGAGACACTTGCGGAAAAGCGAAGTTGGCCTAAAACTGCTTCGGGTAACGGGTTATTGAGGTCGACTGGCCCTGCTCGACGGAGCGTCACAGCGGTCGTGATGGGTACGTACTCGGTGAAGGTCAGGGGTGGATGCGATCCGCCCGGAACCTGACGGCGGACCCGGGCGTCTTAACCACCGACGACCGTGCCCCATCCTCCCGTGGCGGAGGCGGCTGGATATATGCGAGACGCAAAACGCCAGGCGCCGCCACCCCACGCCATGCCCATGCTTTTGCCAGACGCAGTATGGACGCGGATGCAGCCAACGATCGGCCCATAGGGGTTCCCCTTGCTTCGCGCAGGGGTGTGATGCGCCAGCAGGTACGCACAGTGAAGTGATCGACACATGGTGTGATGTGATCCACGGTGTTGCCAGGCGTGCAACGGAAAGGAACGAGCGCTCATGCGCGAGATCCTCGGAAGGCGACGCAGGCTCCTGTCCAGGCGGAACAACGGGAGCCCTGAGATGCTCAGCGCGGCCCTGACCTTCGCGACCGAATGGCAGTGGCCCGTACTCCCGGGTGTGGCGCCGGATCCGCGAGGGCGGGCCGGCTGCGGATGTCCCGACCCGGAGTGCACGGTGCCAGGTGCCCATCCCTTCGACCCCGGCCTCCTCGCCGCCACCACGGACGGGCGCATGGTGCGCTGGTGGTGGGGCAACCGGCCGTCGGCACCGATCGTGCTGGCCACCGGAGGCACGGCCCCCTGCGCGGTGAGCCTGCCCGCCCTGGCGGCCGCCCGCGCACTCGCCGCACTCGACCGCACGGGCATGCGCCTCGGCCCGGTCGTCGCGTCCCCCTCGCGCTGGGCGATCCTCGTGGCGCCGTACTCCCTGGAGCAGCTCGGCGAGCTGCTCTACGCCAAGGACCACGTCCCCGGCTCCCTCCGCTTCCACGGGGACGGCGGCTACATCGCCCTGCCCCCCTCCGTCACCGGCCAGGGCGAGGTGCGCTGGGAACGGGCCCCGCTGCCGGGCTCGGCCGCGCCCTGGGTACCGGATGTGGAGGCCGTCGTGGACGCGATGGTGGATGCCCTCACTCGTACGGGTGTGAGCGCGCCCGAGTTGTAGGGGTGTCGGGCGCGCGGCGGACCGGGCGTCCCCTCGCGGCCGTTATGTTCCCTCGTATGCTGCGTCACTCCGGCGGACGGACCCCGGACCCCCGAAGAGTCCGCCTGTTCGCACTCGTCGGCGCCGTGGCGGCCGTGATCGCCCTTCCGCTCGCCGTGGCCTCCGCGGGACCCGTCGGTGACGGCGGTCCCGCGGTCGCCCGCGCCTCCGTCCACGACGACGGCAGGGCCCCGTCCCCCGAGCCCGAGCCCGCGCGCTCGCCCCTCGTGCTGGGTCTCGGGCTCGCCACCGCGGCCCGCTGCGGACCGGAACTGTCCTCGCCCGACGGCATCGAGGCGCAGACCTGTGTGCTGACGCAGGGGCGGGAGACCTGGGCGCGCACCTACTACCGCAACGCGACCGGCGACGAGCTGAGTGCGGTGCTGACGCTCCTCGCGCCCGGCGGCAGGACCGTGCAGATGCACTGCGCGGTGGACGCCGGGGACGACCCGGAGGCGTGCGAGACGCCCAGGGAGCGCACGACGGGCGAGGCGGCGGCGTACACGGCGGTGGCGGAGTTCGCGAGGAGTGCCGGGCGCGGACCGCTGCTGTTGCGCTCCGGGAGCAACTCGGCCCAGCCGTAGGGCTGTTGGCGTCGAGGGCGGTGCGGGGCGCGGCGGGGACGCGACGGCGTGCGCGACCGCGCCCATGAAAAGACCCGGTTGCTGGCGACGGGGGATGCACCAGCAACCGGGCTACGGGAACGGTAACAAGAGATCGGCAGTTCGCAAATTCGAACTCGGCTATTCAGACACCGATTTCCCTGTCAGGACCGGGAGTTGTGACAGGAGTCACCCTTCGGCGAGCCCCTGACCAGCTGACCGGTCGGTCAGTGCCCGAAACCTGTGTGTCAGCTGAGCGTGACCTGTCGGTTGGTGAGACCGCCACGCGCCCGGCGCTCGTCCGCCGTGAGCGGCGCGTCCGCGGCCAGCGCGGAGGCGAGCCGCTCGGCGAACTCGGCCGCGGGCTTCTCGATGTCGTCGGCCGACACCCCGCTCGGCAGGTCCCAGACCGGCACCGTCAGGCCGTGCGCGCGGAAGGAACCGACCAGGCGCGTGCCCTCGCCGAGGCTCGACCCGCCCGCCGCGTGCAGTCGCGCCAGAGCGTCCAGAAGTTGCTCCTCGGGATGCGGCATGACCCAGCGCAGGTGGTTCTTGTCCGGGGTCTCGCACCAGTACGCCGCGTCGACGCCGGAGAGCTTGACCGTCGGGATGGCGGCGGCGTTGGCCCGCTCCAGGGAGGCGGTCACCTCCGGCGTCGCGTTCTCCGCGTCCGGGACCCAGAACTCGAAGCCTTCGTGCACAACTGGCTCGAACGCGCCTTCGGGGTCGAGTACGTCCTGCAGCCGCGGACCGTCGGCGGGGGCGCGGCGGCCCTCGACCGGCGTGCCGGGCGGGGCCGTCAGGGCGCGCTGGAGGGTGTCGGCGAGGTCGCGGCTGATGTCGCCGGACGCCGTGTCGTTCTGCAGGCCGAGGAGGACCGAGCCGTCGTCGCGGCGCAGGGCCGGCCAGGCCATCGGCAGCACGGTGGCCAGCGTCACCGACGGGACGTCCTCGGGGAGGCCCTCGCGGAGCGTCAGCCCGACGGTCGCCGCGGGCACCAGCTCGCGCAGTGCCACCCAGTCGCCCTCGCCGGGCAGGCCCTCGAAGGGGCGCTGCACCAGCTCGGTCACCGCGTGCGCGGCGGCCCGGCCGTGACAGGCCTTGTAGCGCCGGCCGCTGCCGCAGGGGCAGGGCTCGCGCGCGCCGACCACCGGGACGTGTTCCTCAGCGCCTGCGGCGCGGGCCCCGGTCTTCGTCTGCTGCTGCCGTGACTTCGTCTGGGGTCGCTTCTTGGCCATCTTGGGTGTCTCCCGGTTACGGCTCGTCTCGTACGGGCGCGAGCCTAGCCGCTCGTACGGCGGAGGACGGGACCCTGTGGACAACGCACCGGGTCCGCACGGAAGCCGCTGCTCCGCCCGTCCCGGACCCTGCCTCCGGTGCCGCCCGTGCCCGGCGGCGGCCGCGCCCCTGTGCCTCCCGCCGGCTGTCGGTCCGCCGCTCAGTCCAGCTCTTCGAAGGCGTCCGCGAAGTCCAGGCCGGGAAGGCAGGACACGCTCGGTGACGCGACGCGCGTAGCGAAATCGTCCCGTCGGTGCGCGGCGACGACGTCGTCCTGGACGACGACCCACACCGTGACCTCGCCCCGGATGTCGTCCCGTACGCCCCAGTCCTTGGCGAGCGCCGTGATGATGTTCAGCCCGCGGCCGCCGCGTGCGGTGACCGAGGGCGTGGCGGGAACCGGGCGGGTCGGACCACCGCCGTCCGTCACCTCGACCGTGAGCCGTCCCGCCGGGTCGACGCGCCAGGCGGCGCGCACGTCGCCGTCGCCCGTCGGCGCGTCGCCCAGGGGACGACCGTGCCGGCACGCGTTGCTCAGCAGTTCGGAAAGGATCAGTACGGCGTCGTCGATGACCGATTCGGCCACTCCACCGGAACGCAGCTGGTCCCGCATCCGGTGCCTCGCTTCCCCCACGCCCGCAGGGCCATGGGGTACGGCCATGCTCGACGACGCGGGCACCTCCTGTGCCACCACAAACGCCACCCCCGAGACCTCCCTTGCCCCACGCCACGGTGTGGATGCCCTCTTGGACTGGACCGGAAACCGGCCAACACACGTCTGCTGACGCACTCGTCACGATCGAACACGGAGCGAACGCGCCGGGGCACACCCTGTAGTCGCGTGGCCGGTTCTCGCTGGCCGGTCAGCTCGTTCCGGCCCGCGCCGTCAGCGGCCGAGCCGGTCCAGGACCGCGCGCGGCCGGTTCGTGATGATGGCGTCCACGCCCAGGTCGGCGCAGAGATCGACGTCCTCGGGCGAGTTCACGGTCCACACGTGCACCTGGTGGCCGGCCTTCTTGAGGCGCTCTACATAACCGGGGTTGCTGCGCACGATCCGCAGGGAGGGGCCCGCGATCCGGACACCCGCGGGCAGCCGTCCGTCGCGCAGCCGCGGCGAGACGAACTGCAGCAGATAGACCGTCGGCACATTCGGGGACGCGGCCCGGATCCGGTGCAGCGAGCGCGCGGAGAAGCTCATGACGCGCACCGGGGACTCGGCGGGGGACTCCGGGGCGTCCAGCCCGAACCGCTTCAGCAGGATCAGCAGCCGCTCCTCGACCTGGCCCGCCCAGCGGGTGGGGTGCTTCGTCTCGATGGCCAGTTCCACGCGGCGGCCCGCGTCGGCGACGAGTTCGAGCAGCCGCTCCAGAGTGAGGACGGAGGTGGCCTCCGGGTCCCCCGGACCGTGTTCCCAGTCCGGGGCCTCGTCGCCGTTCTTCCAGGAGCCGAAGTCCAGGGCGGCGAGGTCGGCGAGCTCCAGCGCGGAGACCGCGCCGCGTCCGTTGGACGTGCGGTTGACGCGACGGTCGTGGACGCAGACGAGGTGGCCGTCCGCGGTCAGCCGCACATCGCACTCGAGGGCGTCGGCGCCGTCCTCGATCGCTTTCCGGTACGCGGCCAGCGTGTGCTCCGGGGCCTCCTCGGAGGCGCCTCGGTGAGCGACGACCTGGATCGGGTGCTGTCGTGCGTGGGTCACCGCGTCATGGTGCCACCGCGGAGGGGTAGGCGTGGAGGCGAAGACGTCAGGAATACATTCGTTTTGTCAGAAGGGTCCGTTATAAAGGATGGTCTCGGACCCACAGCCACCGCTTATGGTGCTCTGACGGCCGGTGGGAAAAGCTGACGGCATACACATGCACATGCACAGCTGAATCGCGCCGGTTCGTCGACAAGCGTGAGCGAGCGTGACCGAGTGCGACCGAGAACAACAGCCGTGGACCGAGGAGAAGAGCTGTGAGCACCGAGAACGAGGGCACTGCGGTACCCCCGGCCCCGTCTGCACCTCCCGTGCCGGTGGACACTCCCGCTGCTTCCGCGCAGAGCGGTGCGCCCGGGGACGGCGCGCCGACCGCTCCGCTGCCGCCCGTGCCGCACGGGGAGCCCGCAGCGTCGGAGCGCGGCCCGGCGACCGCCGCGTCGAACGCGCCGTACACGTCCGCAGGGGCGGGCGCCGGTGCCGGTGCCTTCGCCGCGTCCGGCACCGGGCAGGGCGGACCGGGTGCCCAGGGGCAGGGCTTCGGCGAGCACGGGCAGGGTGCGCCCGGTTCCGCGGCCGAGGCCGGCTGGCCGCCGCCCGCGCCCGCGACCCCGGCGTACGCCGACGGCGGCGGCGCGGGACACGGCGGCTGGGGCTCCTCCTACCAGCAGCAGGCGCCCAAGCCGAAGAACGGCCGCGGTGGCCTGGTCGCCGCGATCCTCGTCGCCGCGCTGGTCGCGGGCGGGGTCGGCGGCGGTATCGGCTACTCTCTGGCCAAGGACGACGACGGCGCCACCGACTCGACCACGGTGTCCGCCTCCGACGGCGGCGGCGACTTCAAGCGCGACGCCGGCACGGTCGCGAGCGTGGCCACCTCGGCGCTGCCGAGCACCGTCACCATCGAGGCCGAGAGCAGCAGCGGCGAGGGCGGCACGGGCACCGGCTTCGTCTTCGACAAGCAGGGCCACATCCTGACCAACAACCACGTGGTCGCCGAGGCCGTGGACGGCGGCAAGCTGAGTGCCACCTTCCCGAACGGCAAGAAGTACAACGCCGAGGTGGTCGGGCACGCGCAGGGGTACGACGTCGCGGTCATCAAGCTCAAGAACGCGCCGTCGGACCTGAGGCCGCTGCCCCTCGGCAACTCCGACAAGGTCGCCGTCGGCGACTCGACGATCGCGATCGGCGCGCCCTTCGGCCTGTCGAACACGGTGACCACGGGCATCATCAGCGCCAAGAACCGCCCGGTGGCCTCCAGCGACGGCAGCTCCGGCAGCAAGGCGTCCTACATGAGCGCCCTGCAGACCGACGCGTCCATCAACCCGGGCAACTCCGGTGGCCCGCTGCTGGACGCCAAGGGCGCGGTCATCGGCATCAACTCGGCGATCCAGTCCACGAGCGGGGGCGGCCTCGGCGGCACCAGCCAGTCGGGCTCGATCGGTCTGGGCTTCGCCATCCCGGTCAACCAGGCCAAGTACGTCGCCCAGCAGCTGATCAAGACCGGCAAGCCGGTGTACGCCAAGATCGGCGCGTCGGTCTCCCTCGAGGAGGGCACGGGCGGTGCGAAGATCACCGAGAAGGGCGCGAGCAACTCCGAGGCGGTCGAGTCCGGCGGCCCCGCGGACAAGGCGGGTCTCCAGCCCGGCGATGTGATCACCAAGCTCGACGACATGGTGATCGACAGCGGTCCGACCCTCATCGGCGAGATCTGGACCCACAAGCCCGGCGACACCGTCGAACTCACGTACACGCGCGACGGCAAGACCCGCACGGCGGACGTCACCCTCGGCGAGCGCCGGGGCGACAGCTGACCGGAGCCGCGATCGACGCCGGGGAGGGCGCCGCAGAGCCACGGCGGCCCCGCCCGACCGGTTAGTCTTGTCCCCGCGCGGGCCGGTGATCGCCGCCCGCGCGGGGTGGGTTGCCCGAGCGGCCTAAGGGAACGGTCTTGAAAACCGTCGTGGCAGCGATGTCACCGTGGGTTCAAATCCCACACCCACCGCACGGAACGAGAGCCCCCGACCGGCATGACCGGTCGGGGGCTCTCGCGTTCCCGCCCGCACGGGGCGCTGCGACGGGGGGTCGTCCCCGTGCTCGGCAGGGCGGCGGGGAGCGTACGGCTGGCGGCGGCTGTGAGGGCGGCTCCGTCGGCGTGGTGGTATCGGCGCCTTTTGCCCTGAATCGGCTCTCCGGCTGTCGGGCTATTCCGGTTTGCGTTATTGCGGACACCTCATCGGTACTTTAACGTTGCGCCTGCTCGCCCACGTTTTTGATTACTTCTGATTCGGGGAAAGAGGGATTATTGATGCGTGGAATCCTCAAGGGGCTCGGTATCGCCGCTGCGGCCGTGGGTTCTCTGCTGTTCGCATCCGGTCCGGCATCCGCCGACGTGCTCTGGCAGCCGTGGGTCGCTCCGAGTGACTACACGTGCGCCCGGTCCAAGCCGCACGAGAAGTCGAATTACGTCTTTTTCCAGACCTGCATCATTCACGGGTCCGGCAAGAACATGCAGGCCGTGCTGATCGTTTCCAACACCTCGGACAAGACGATCAACATCTACGGTCAGGTCTTCGCAGGCTGGGACTCCAGCGGGGACTACAGCTACTGCAAGTTCGACTCGCTCGCCCCGGGATCGCGGAAGTCGTGCTTCGGCGCCTCCTCGAACGGGAGGATCGGAGCGAACACCGCGTACAGCATTTTCTACATGAACGGCCAGACGAGCGCCGACGGTACCCAGAGCAACACCGCCACGTATTACCTCTACTGATTACTTCGGATGAGTATTCGGTGATTTCGAGGTGATCGCGTCGTGTCCATTCCGGTTTCTCGGGTTGGGTGCGACGCGCTTTGGAACGAGGTGGTCGACGGGTGTTTCCTGTGCGCCGGTCATGGGAATTCCGGCGTTCGGCTTCCGGTGGGCCGATGGTGACGTTCCAGGACGTGATCAAACGCGGGCGGGCGCCGGGGCGGCCACGGCAGGGAACGCGTCCTCGTCGTCCGGCTCCGCGATTCCTGCCATCATGCAGTCGTTCACGTCCGGGGCGTCGAGGCCGCAGGCGGTCAGGGCCGTGAATCTGTGTGGCATACCCGTCTTCCAGTACGGAGGTCCGACATCCGAAGGCGTCACCGGCAGCCGGGAAGCGGGCGTCGGACGTGAGCGGGACCGGCATCGAGCCGACCCTGCCGGCCGTGCCTCGTCCGGGGCTCGTCTGGTACACGTCGTACGGCTCCAACATGCACCTCGACCGGCTCCGTTGCTACATCCGAGGCGGCCTGGTGCCGGGTACGGACACCGTGTATCCGGGATGCCGGGACCGGCGGATGCCCGTGCGGTCCGTCGCGGTCGAGTTCGCCGGAGCGGTGTACTTCGCCACGGAGTCCCCGGTCTGGGGCGGCGGGCGGGCCTTCTACGACCCGGACGCCGAGGGGCGGGTGCTCGCCAGGGCGCATCTGATCAGCGTGGAGCAGCTCTCCGACATCGCCGCCCAGGAGATGTACCGGACGCCGGGCGCGTCCATCGACCTGGCGGAGGTGCTGGCCGAGGGACGGGCGGTGCTCGGGGACGGGCGCTACGAGACGCTGGTGTCCGCCGGTCGCATCGACGGTCTTCCCGCCCTGACCCTCACCGCTCCGTGGCGCCTGGGCGAGGTGCCCCTGAATGCCCCGTCGGAGGCGTACGTGCGCTACCTGGCCGGGGGCCTGCTGGCGGCGCGCACGTGGGACGCGGACGCTGTCGCCGCGTACGTCTCCGGATGTCCGGGCGCCACGGACCAGTGGCCGGCGCGGAAGGTCAGGGAACTGCTGGACACGGGTCCGGGTCGGCCCTGACACGGGTGCGGCCCGCCCGTCGGCGGTGGGCGTGCCACGCGTCCAGCCCACCCGGGAGCGCCGCGCGCACGGCGCGGGTGGCGTCGTCGGCCGGCACCTCGGACCGGCCCTCGCGCAGCGCCTCCATCGTCTGCTCGGCCACATCGGACCCGAGGATCTTCGGGGAGTCGATGTCGGCGGCCAGGTCGGCGTCGACGTATCCGGGGTATCAGGGTGCCCTGCCTCAGGAGCACCCGACGCGGGCCGTACGAGCGGCGATCGCCGCCGTCGCCAGGGACTTCCGGCAACCGCGCCACCGCCTTCAGGCCGATGGCGCGGCCGCTCCTCCGGACGGCGGGAGCCGCTCCTACGGACCGCGTCGGCCGGTCATGCGGGCCGCCGAGGCGATCGTCGACCGGGCCTCGCGCGGGGTGAGGCCCGTGCGGACCGCGGCCTCGGTGAGGGCCTCGGCCAGATCCGGGCCGAACCCGTTCTCGTAGGCACGGCAGGCGGCCCAGAAGAGACGGGTGTTGCGCTGGCCCTCGTGGGCGGTCAGGACGAACTGGACGAGCCCGTGGCCGTGCCGGTCCGTCGCCCCCGGTGACGTCCGCCGGCCGCGGGGCGGGGGGATGAGCAGGCGCAGGAGGGCGGGCGGGCAGGGCGCGGGCGCCAGGTGGGCGGTGCCCGGGGCCGTGGCGTACACGCCGTGTTCGGTGCGGGAGCCGGGGCCGACGAGATAGCCGCCGGCTCCCCTGATGTCGATGCCGGGGGCGAGCCGGCCGGCCGAGTTGGGGACGACCACCTCGGGCGGGCCGCTCAGCCAGAGGTGGCGGCCTCCGCTGGGGGTCAGCACGACCACCGTCTCGGGGATCGTGAAGAGGTGGCGCAGGGCCAGTTCGCGCAGGGCCGTCGAGGAGTCGGTGCCGGACTTCGTGTCGAGGTCGACGCCGATGAGGTGGTGCGGACGCAGTCCGCAGGCGATGCCGTAGCCGCTGGCCCGGGGGGCGGCGGCGAAGAGTTCGCGGATGCGGCGGGGGTCGGTCGAGGCGTCGTACACGCCGTGTCCGAAGCGGCCGCACTCGCCGTGGCAGGCGGGAGCCGTGGGGTCCGGATCGTCGCGGTGGGGGGATCGGAGGGCCGGGAGCTTGGTCCGGGACAGCGGGATGACCGCGAGCCCGCGCTCGGCGGCGGAGAGGGCGTGTGCCAGGGCCAGTGCGGTGGCCTGCCGGTCGATGGTGGCCATGCCTCCATGTTCGTACGAGTGTTCGAAAAAAGAAAGGGGATTCCCGGCCGTGGCCCCGGTGGCCCCACCCCGCGAGGGTGGAGTCGGGGCGCTCCGAGGGGTCGGGCGGCGGAACGCTTCCGCGGGTGCGGCGCCCCGGGTCCCGACCGTTTCACCAAGGCTGAGCTGCGATTTCGTGCGCCGGGAGGCGTCGGGAAGGTCGCGAAAAAGGGTTTATCGACATGTCATCACGCTTGAGGGCGAATGGACCCTTCAGGGGTGGTTCGCCGGGATCCGCTGGGCAACTCTGGGTGAGCGACGTCGAGAACAGCACCGAGGCGGTCGGCCAACTGCCTCGGAATCAGCGCACTACCCGGTCTCGTGCCGGTGCGTACATCCGGTTCTGGAGGAATTCACATGGCAAGCATCCGTACCGCCCGCGTCGTCGCCGCCGTCGCGGCCCTGCCTCTGGCCGCCGCCCTCCTGTCGGGCGTGGCGACGGCCGACAACGGCGGATTCGCGGACAGCGGATCGAACGCGGCCGTCGCCACGGTCGGCGGCAGCGGGGTCGGGCGCGACAACTCCGGCAACTCGTCCACCTCGCAGCAGCAGGCGGTCGGCTCGGGCGCCTCCAATCAGAGCAACTCGGCGCAGGTGAACGGCTCCGCGTTCACGGCCGTCGACCAGTCCAACGAGACCGTCGCCGTCAACTTCACCCACCTCTGGTGAGCCGGGGGCCGGCGCGCTCGCGTCGGCCCTGAAGCCCCCGGGGGGAAGCTGGGGTGCTCAGGGGGCGGGCGGGGGGTGTGGGGAGGCAACACGTCTGCGCGGCGGCACTTCGGTGGCGCCGCGCAGACGTGTTGCCGGATCGCGAAGCGGCTCCAACTGTGCGGCCCCGTGCGCCGGCGTGGGTGGCCTCGGGCGCGGCGCGGGCGGCCGGGTGCGCGTGACCTTGACAGCCGACCGTATCTGACGGACAGTCAGAAACCCTTGTCCGCCAGGGATCCAGGAGGGACGCGGCCGTGCACCTCGCCCCCACCGAGCGCCAGCGGCGCCTGCGCGCCGACCTCCGCGCGTACTTCCGCGAGCTGATGCCCGAGGGGCCGCCGCCGGCCAACGAACCCGCCGCGCAACGGGAGTTGCTGCGCCGCATCGGGGCCGACGGCCTGCTCGGACTCGGCTGGCCCGTCGAGTACGGCGGCCGGGGACGGGGCCCGGACGAGCAGTTCGTCTTCTTCGACGAGGCCTACCGGGCCGGCGCGCCGGTGTCGATGGTGACGCTGAACACCGTGGGCCCGACACTCATGAGGCACGGCAGTGAGGAGCAGAAGGCCCGCTTCCTGCCCCGCATCCTGAGCGGCGACCTCGTCTTCGCCATCGGCTACAGCGAGCCGTCGGCCGGCACCGATCTGGCCGCTCTGCGGACGCGTGCCGTACGCACCGGCGCGGGAGGAGACGGGGCGGGCGGGGGCGAGGACTGGCTGATCGACGGGCAGAAGATCTTCACCTCGAACGCCCAGCACGCCGACTGGATCTGGCTCGCCTGCCGGACCGACCCTGACGCGCCCCGGCACCGCGGCATCTCGATCCTGCTCGTGCCCACGGACGCGGCCGGCTTCTCGTGGACACCGATCGAGACCGTCGGCGGTGTGGTCACGACGGCCACGTACTACGACGGGATCCGCGTCCCCGCCTCACACCTCGTCGGCGAGGAGAACGGCGGCTGGGGGCTCATCACCGAGCAGCTGAACCATGAGCGGGTCGCGCTCGCCGCCCTCGGCATGCAGGCCGAGGACTTCTGCGCCGCCGCGCTGCGAGCGGCCCGGACGGCCGACCCGGTGACCGGCCGACGGCGGATCGACGAGCCCTGGGTGCGCTCCCAACTGGCCGAGGCGCACGCCCGGCTGGCGGCGTCGCGCCTGCTCAACTGGCGTCTGGTGGCCGATGTGGGGGCCGGGCGCCTGGCTCCCGGCGACGCGAGCGGCGTGAAGGTCGCGGGGACCGAGTCCGCGGTGGAGGTGTACCGCCTGTGCCAGCACGCCGTGGGGGCGGACGCCCTGATCCGTGCCGGGTCGCCGGGGGCGTTCGGGGACGGCGGGCTGGAGCGGATGAACAGGGCCGCCCAGATCAACACCTTCGGAGGCGGGGTGAGCGAGGTGCAGCGGGAGATCGTGGCGACGATGCGGCTCGGGATGCGGAGGGGACGGCGGTGAGCGAGGAGTTCACGGCGCGCCTCAAGGCGTACGAGGGCCGGCCGGCCGCCGTCACCGGGGTGGGCCGGGATCCGGTGAACGGGCCGATGATCCGGCACTGGTGCGAGGCGATGGGCGACGCGAACCCGGCCTACACCGGGCCGGACGCCGTGGCGCCGCCGACCATGCTCCAGGCGTGGACCATGGGCGGCCTGTCCGGCCACCCGGGGCGCTCGGGCGCGTACGACGAGCTGCTGGGGCTGCTCGACGACGCGGGGTGCACCTCGGTGGTCGCCACCGACTGCGAGCAGGAGTACCTGCGTCCGCTGCGGCCCGGCGACGAGATCACCTTCGACGCCGTCATCGAGTCCGTCTCGGCGCGCAAGACCACCAAGCTGGGGGCCGGCCACTTCGTGACGACCCGGATGGACGTGAGGGCGGACGGCGAACTCGCGGGGACGCACCGGTTCCGCATCCTCAAGTACGCGCCCGCGCGCCGCGGTGCCGAGGAGCGCCGGCCACGACCGGTGGTGAACCGGGACAACGCCGGCTTCTGGGAGGGCGTCGCACACCGCCGGCTGCTGATCCAGCGGTGCGGCGGCTGCGGCACCCTGCGCTTCCCGTGGCTGCCCGGGTGCAACGCGTGCGGCTCCCCGGAGTGGGACACGGTGGAGGCGGGCGGCGAGGGGACCGTGTACTCGTACGTCGTCATGCACCACCCGCCCTTCCCCGCCTTCGACCCTCCGTACGCCGTCGGTCTGATCGAACTGGCCGAGGGGGTGAGGATGGTGAGCAACGTCGTGGGAGTGCCGTACGACAAGGTGCGGATCGGGATGCCCGTGCGGCTGCGGTTCGAGCGCTGCGACGAGGAACTGGTGCTGCCGGTCTTCGCCGCGGTCGACGGGGACGGCGGCTGACATGGACTTCACGCCCACCGAGGAACAGGCGGCGGCCCGCGGACTGGCGGGGCGGATCTTCGGCGACCTCGCGACGCACGAGCGGCTCACCGCGGCCGGGACCGGCAGTGATCCCGCCCTGTGGAAGGCGCTGTGCGCGGCCGGGCTGGTGACCGCCGTGCGGGACACGGGGCTGCTCGGTCTGGTGCTCCTGCTGGAGGAGCAGGGCCGGACGACGGCGCAGGCCCCGTTCGCCGCGAGCTGTGTGTACGGGCTGCTGGCGGTGTCCGCGCACGGCTCGGTGGAGCAGCGCGAGCGGCTGCTTCCGGCGATCGGGGACGGTTCGGCGGTGGTGTGCGGGGCGGTGGAGCGAGCGGGTCCGGTACGGGCGGAGACCTCGGCCGCAGGCGGTTCGCTCAGCGGTGTGGTCCCCGCGGTGCCGTGGCTGCGGGACGCCACCCACGTCCTGGTCGCGGACGACCGGCGCCGGCTGTGGCTGGTGCGGACCGCGGACGCCGGGTGCGAGCCGGTGGAGCTGACCGCGCCCTGGGCCGCGGGGCGGCTGGCTCTGGACGGCACCCCGGCCGAGCGCCTCGGCGGACCGGGTCCCCGTGCCACGGACCGCCGCCCGGTGGGCTCGCCCCGCGGCACCGACCAAGCGAGCGGCCGGCGGTCCGCCGTCGACCAGGTGTGCGACGAGCGGCCCGCCGACGACCAGGACCGCACCGACGTCGTGTACGCGGACGTGCTGGCCACCGCCCGTACGGCCTTCGCGGGACTGCAGGCGGGGGTCTGCGCCGGATCGCTGGCGAGGGCGGTGCGGCACACCAACACCCGGGAGCAGTTCGGCCGTCCCCTCGCCGCCAGGCAGGGCGTCCAGTTGCGCGCCGCCGACGCCCACCTCGACACCGAGGCGATCCGGGTGACGGCGTACGAGGCGGCGTGGCGGCGCGACGCGGGGCTGCCGTACGCCACGCACGCCCTGACCGCCGCCTGGTGGGCGTCCGAGGCGGGCCACCGGGTGGTGCACACGGGCCAGCACCTGCACGGCGGCACCGGAGCGGACCTGGAACATCCGGTCCACCGGCACTTCCTGTGGGGGCGCCAGCTGGAGTCGTACCTGGGATGCGGGAGCGAAGTGCTGCAGGACCTGGGGGAGCTGATCGCGCATGAGGAGGGGTGGGCATGAGGGCCGGTGAGCGGCTGCCGCCGCTGGAGATTACGATCACCCGCACGCTGATCGTCGCCGGGGCCATCGCCTCGCGTGACTACCAGGACGTGCACCACGACGCCGAACGGGCACGGGAGAAGGGCTCGCCCGACATCTTCATGAACATCCTGACCACGAACGGGCTGGTCGGCAGGTACATCACCGACCACTTCGGTCCGGGGGCCGTGCTGCGCAAGGTCGCCATCCGGCTCGGGGCGCCCAACCACCCCGGGGACACGATGGTGCTGACCGGCACGGTCGAGGACGTGGACGGCGACACGGCCACGGTGCGCGTCGTCGGCTCGAACGGCATCGGCAGACACGTGACCGGCACCGTGACGGTGACCCGAGCGCGCCGGGATCCCGCGGCGGGCGCCGACCGGACGGCGGGCGGCGCGCCGTGAGCGTACGGACGAAGGACCGCCTCGGCGGCCGGGCGGCGGTCGTCGGGATCGGGGCCACCGCGTTCTCGAAGGACTCGGGACGCAGCGAGCTGCGGTTGGCCGTGGAGGCGGTGCGGGCCGCGCTGGACGACGCGGGGCTGACGCCGGCCGACGTGGACGGACTGGTCACGTTCAGCATGGACACCAGCCCGGAGATCACGGTCGCCCAGGCGGCCGGGATGGGCGAGCTGTCCTTCTTCTCCCGCATCCACTACGGCGGCGGCGCGGCCTGCGCGACCGTCCAGCAGGCCGCGCTCGCCGTGGCGTCCGGAGTCGCAGACGTGGTCGTCTGCTACCGGGCGTTCAACGAAAGGTCGGGACGCCGGTTCGGTTCCGGGGTGCGGCACCGGGAACCCTCGGCGGAGGGCGCGGCGCTGGGCTGGTCGCTGCCGTTCGGGCTGCTCACGCCCGCGTCCTGGGTGGCGATGGCGGCCCAGCGGTACCTCCACGCCTTCGGGCTGTCCGCGGAGGCCTTCGGCCGGGTGGCCGTGCTCGACCGGCGGTACGCGGCGACGAACCCGGCGGCGTACTTCCACGGCCGGCCGATCACGCTCGCCGAGCACGCCGCCTCCCGCTGGATCGTGGAGCCGCTGCGTCTGCTGGACTGCTGCCAGGAGACGGACGGCGGCCAGGCGCTGGTGGTGACGTCCGTGGAGCGGGCGCGCGACCTGCCGCGTCCCCCGGCGGTGATCACCGCGGCGGCCCAGGGCGCGGGGCGGGCGCAGGAGCAGATGACCAGCTTCTACCGGGACGACCTGACGGGGCTGCCGGAGACGGGGGTGGTGGCGCGCCAGCTCTGGCGGACCTCGGGGCTGCGGCCGGCGGACATCGACGTCGGGATCCTGTACGACCACTTCACACCGTTCGTGCTGATGCAGCTGGAGGAGTTCGGGTTCTGCGCTCCGGGGGAGGCCGCGGATCTGGTGGCCGAGGAGCGGCTGCCCCTCAACACTCACGGCGGGCAGCTCGGTGAGGCGTACCTGCACGGCATGAACGGCATCGCGGAGGCGGTGCGCCAGCTGCGGGGCACGGCCGTGAACCAGGTGTCCGGCGCCGGCCGGGTCCTCGTCACGGCGGGCACCGGTGTCCCCACATCGGGCCTGATTCTGGGGTCGGACGGATGAACGAGGCGTGTGGTTGACGCCTGGGGACGGGGGCGGGTCTGTTCACTCGCCGTATGCATCGTCACAGACGTCTTGGGTGTCACAGCGGCCACCGGCGCGGCCCCACGGCCGCCGTCGCCCTGAGCCTGGTCCTGCTCCTGCTGTCCGGGACCCCGGCGGCGGGCGCGGAATCCGCCGGGCCCGAACCGTCCGGCCAGGGTCCCGAGCACTCCGGCGCGTGGGCCGGGCGGACCGGCGCCCGTCCGGAGTCACCCGGTCCCGGCAGCCGCTCCCGCGACCCCGGACCCGGGGAGGTTCAGGTCCCGGCCGACGGGCAGGACGGGGCGGCCGTCGCGGACGGCGCGGACCTCGGGGACGGGCAGGAGGCGGGCCCGGATCGGGACCCCGGGGCGTGGGAGGGCCGGGACTCGTGGCAGAGCCAGGACCCGTGGCAGAGCGGGGGCCCGCGGGAGGGCCAGGACGGTCCGGAGGGCGCGGACCCCGCCCCGGACCCCTGGCGGGAGCCGGAGGCGCGGCCCGTGCGGGACCAGCCGCGTGAGTCCGCGCCGCGACGCGGAGAGCAGGAGCGGCGGGAAGGGCGGCAGCGGCGGGAAGAGGAGCAACGCCGGGAAGCGGCGGCGCGGCGCGACGCGGCGCAGCGGAAGGCCGCGGCACCCCGGTTCAAGGGGTGGGCCTTCGACACCTGCCACACCCAGTCGACGGACACGATGCGCCGCTGGCTGGTCTCCCGCTACCGCGCGGTCGGTGTCTACTTCGGTGGCCGGGGCCGCGCCTGCCCGAACCAGCCGCTGCTGACGCACACCTGGATGAAGACGGTGAAGAAGCAGGGCTGGAAGGTGCTGCCGCTGTACGTGGGATCGCAGTCGCCGTGCGTGTTCGGCAGCTCCAAGCGGCACGTGGGCATCGGGAGCCACCCGTGGAAGCGGGGGACGACGGAGGCCGACGACGCGGTGCGCCGGGCGAAGGCGATCGGCATCCGGGCGGGCAGCCCGCTCTACCTGGACGTCGAGGCGTACGACCACCGGAACAAGAAGTGCGCCGCGACCACCCTGAGGTTCGTGCGCGGATGGAACCGGGAGCTCCGCAAGCGGGGCTATCTGCCCGGGTTCTACAGCAGCGCCGCCACCGGGGTGCAGCACATGGAGACCGCGCGGCGGGCCGGCGTGAAGGACCTGCCGTCGGTGCTGTGGTTCGCCCGCTGGCGGGTGAAGCCGCAACTGGCCAAGGAGCCGGTGCTGGCCCGGGGTGCCTGGCCGAAGGGACGGATCCACCAGTACGCGGGGAACGTGAAGGAGCGCCACGGGGGCCGCACGGTCCTCATCGACCGCAACACGATGGACGCGCCGGTCGCCCGCATCGGCTGAGGCGCGGGTGAGCGGTGGGGGGCGGTCGCGGTGGCACGTCAGGGGTGAACCCTCAGGGGCAGGGCTCCGCTCGTCCACCTTCAGGAGGTGGGGCGGGCCCCACTCCTACAACCTGAGGCGGACATGCCTTCGGGACCTGCGGCCGATCCGCCGAACGGGGGCCCGCTCCTAGCGTGGAGCCATGACCACACCCGTCTGCACCAGCGCTTCGAACGCCGCTACGTCAGCGAGGCAGACCCTTCCGTACCCGTCGTTCTCGTCGTACGTGAAGGCCCGTCAGCCCGTACTGCTGCGTACCGCACGGTCGCTGACCGCGAACCCGTGCGACGCCGAGGACCTGCTGCAGACCGCGCTGGCCAAGACGTACGTGGCCTGGGAGCGGATCGAGGACCACCGGGCGCTCGACGGCTACGTGCGCCGGGCGCTGCTGAACACGCGGACCTTGCAGTGGCGCAAGCGCAAGGTGGACGAGTTCGCCTGCGACGAGCTGCCGGAGCCGGAGGGGCTGCCCGCCGCGGACCCGGCCGAGCAGCAGGCGCTCCACGACGCGATGTGGCGGGCGATCCTGAAGCTGCCGGCCCGGCAGCGGGCCATGGTGGTCCTGCGGTATTACGAGGACCTGAGCGAGGCGCAGACCGCCGAGGTGCTCGGTGTCTCCGTCGGCACGGTCAAGTCGGCCGTGTCGCGTGCGCTGGGCAAGCTGCGCGAGGACCCCGAACTCGGCCCCGTCCGCTAGGGCCCCGGCGGGGTCCGCCTCCGCTCCGGAGGCGG
The DNA here is from genome assembly GCF_055567695.1 of Streptomyces sp. NPDC026417. Taxonomy (NCBI): domain Bacteria; kingdom Bacillati; phylum Actinomycetota; class Actinomycetes; order Kitasatosporales; family Streptomycetaceae; genus Streptomyces; species Streptomyces sp. NPDC026417. Next base: position 79,722 of record NZ_JBVHPY010000007.1, on the reverse strand, counting down.
GGCCATGGGCGCCGCCGCACTCCGGAAAAGCGCCGCTCGCCCGGCGACCAGTGCCGATCGCGAGAAAACGCAGCCTGATCGATCACCCGGAACTAGTGACATACCGCGCGGTATGTGCGCAGAATCAGCGCAACCTTTATTACCACCGCGTAGGCAATGACGCCCCGGGAGGACGCCGTGCTGAGCACGATGCAGGACGTACCGCTGCTGATCTCGAGGATCGTGACCCACGGGGCACGCGTCCACGGAACGTCGCAGGTCACCACCTGGACCGGCGAGGGCGCTCCGCAGCGCCGCTCCTACGCGGAGATCGGCGAGCGGACGGCACAGCTCGCCCACGCGCTCCGCGACGACCTGGGCGTCACGGGCGACGACCGCGTGGCGACGCTGATGTGGAACAACGCCGAACACGTCGAGGCGTACTTCGCGATCCCGTCCATGGGCGCCGTCCTCCACACGCTCAACCTCCGCCTCCCCGCGGAGCAGCTGGTCTTCATCGTCAACCACGCCGCCGACCGCGTGATCATCGTCAACGGCTCGCTGCTTCCGCTGCTCGCGCCGCTCCTCCCCCAGCTGCCCACCGTCGAGCACATCGTGGTCTCCGGACCCGGCGACCGCTCACTGCTGTCCGGAACGGCCGCGCAGGTGCACGAGTACGAGGAGCTGATCGCGGACAAGCCGACCGGCTTCGACTGGCCCGAGCTGGACGAGCGCTCGGCCGCGGCCATGTGCTACACCTCGGGGACGACCGGCGACCCCAAGGGTGTCGTCTACTCCCACCGTTCGATCTACCTGCACTCCATGCAGGTCTGCATGGCTCAGTCCATGGGCCTCACCGACGAGGACACCTCCCTGGTGGTGGTCCCGCAGTTCCACGTCAACGCCTGGGGCCTGCCGCACGCCACGTTCATGACGGGCGTCAACATGCTGATGCCGGACCGCTTCCTGCAGCCGGCACCGCTCGCCGAGATGATCGAGAGCGAGCGCCCGACGCACGCCGCGGCCGTCCCCACCATCTGGCAGGGACTCCTCGCCGAACTGCACGCCAAGCCCCGGGACGTCAGCTCCCTCACGCAGGTCACCATCGGCGGCTCCGCGTGTCCGCCCTCCCTCATGCAGGCGTTCGACGAGCTGGGTATGCGGGTCTGTCACGCCTGGGGCATGACGGAGACGTCCCCGCTCGGCACGGTGGCGCGCCCGCCGGCCCATGTCGTGGGCACGGAGGAGGAGTTCGCCTACCGCCTCACGCAGGGCCGTTTCCCGGCCGGCGTCGAGGCACGCCTGACCGGCCCCGGCGGCGAGCGGCTGCCCTGGGACGGCGAGTCCGCGGGCGAGCTGGAAGTGCGCGGGCCGTGGATCGCGGGTGCCTACTACGGCGGACAGGGTGCCGAGGTGCTGCGTCCCGCCGACAAGTTCAGCGAGGACGGCTGGCTCAAGACCGGGGACGTCGGGACGATCAGCGCCGACGGCTTCCTGACCCTCACGGACCGGGCCAAGGACGTCATCAAGTCGGGCGGGGAGTGGATCTCCTCGGTGGACCTGGAGAACGCCCTCATGGCCCACCCGGACGTCACGGAGGCCGCCGTGGTCGCCGTTCCGGACGACAAGTGGGGCGAACGCCCGCTCGCCACGGTCGTGCTGAAGGAGGGCGCCACCGCCGACTTCACCACCCTCCGCGCCTTCCTCGCCGACGAGGGCAAGATCGCCAAGTGGCAGCTGCCGGAGCGCTGGACGATCATCGAGTCGGTGCCCAAGACGAGCGTGGGCAAGTTCGACAAGAAGGTGCTGCGCCGGAAGTACGCGGCCGGCGACCTGGACGTCACCCAGCTCTGACGGCGGGCCGGACCGGCCGCACCGATCGCATGCGGGACCAACCGAGGGTTGGGGCACTGTTTCACGTGAAACAGTGCCCCAACCCTCGTGTGCGTGTGCTCAGTTCGTACCGATGCGGGCCAGCAGGTCGACGATCCGGTCCTGCACCTCGGCGCTGGTCGAGCGCTCCGCGAGGAACAGCACCGTCTCCCCCGCGGCGAGCCGCGGCAGTTCGGTCTGGTCCACGGCCGCGGTGTAGACGACGAGCGGCGTGCGGTTCAGCTGGCCGTTCGCCCGCAGCCAGTCGACGATCCCGGCGCGCCGGCGCCGTACCTGCATCAGGTCCATCACCACGAGGTTCGGCCGCATCTGCGCCGCCAGCGTGACCGCGTCCTCGTCGGACGCCGCCCGCGCGACCTGCATCCCCCGCCGCTCCAGCGTGGCCGTGAGCGCCAGCGCGATCTCCCCGTGCTCCTCGATGAGCAGCACGCGCGGCGGGTGCTGCTCCGAGTCGCGCGGAGCCAGTGCCTTGAGCAGTACGGCGGGATCGGCGCCGTACGCCGCCTCACGCGTCGCCTGACCCAGTCCCGCGGTCACCAGGACGGGCACCTCGGCGGCGACCGCCGCCTGACGCAGCGACTGGAGCGCGGTGCGGGTGATCGGGCCGGTCAGCGGGTCCACGAAGAGCGCGGCCGGGAAGGCGGCGATCTGCGCGTCGACCTCCTCGCGCGAGTGCACGATGACGGGACGGTAGCCGCGGTCGCTGAGCGCCTGCTGGGTCGTCACGTCGGGCGCGGGCCACACGAGCAGGCGCCGCGGGTTGTCCAGCGGCTCCGGGGGCAGCTCGTCGTCCATGGGCCGCGGCTGGGGCTGGTCGGCGACCTCGACGGCGCCGCCCGGACCGTCCAGCGGCTCGGGACCCTCGTCCGCGTTCCGGTCCGGAGCCCCTATGGCGTACGAGCGTCCGGCACCCTCCGTGCCCCCGGTGGGACGCGGCTGGCCGCCCTGCGGGTGGGGGCGGGCCCCGGTCTCCGGGCGCTCACCGGCCGGCTCGGGACGGGTGCCGAGCTTGCGGCGGCGGCCGGAGCCGTTGGTCTGGTGCGGGGGAGGCGTCGGCGTGCCCGAGCCGGGCTGAGCCTGGGCAGGCAGCTGCTGCGGAACGGACGCTTGGGACGCGGCGGCCGGGCGGCCGAAGGGAACGCCCTGGCCGAGTGTCCGCACACTGAACGCGCGTCCCTGGGTCGAGTTCGGGTCCACGGGCGCGGCGGCCTCGGCGGGCAGCGGCTGAGCGGCCCGGGGCTGGACGGGACGCTCGGGCGGGAGCGGGGTGCCGGAGGCGGGCGTCTGTCCCGCCGGCGCCTGGGCATCGGCGGGAACGGGATGACCGGCGCCGGAGGTGTCATCGGCGGCGGGCCAGGGCTGCGGCGCCTCGGAGGCGGTGCCCTGCGCGCGAACGCCGCCGGTGGTCGCGGTCGTTCCGCCCGGCCAGCCGGGCGGTGGCGTCTCGTGCTGCGCCGTCTCGACGGCCGGTTCCGCATCCGCCGGCCATGCCTGCTGCGGTACGCCGGGTCCGCCCTGCGCCGGGGACCCCTGGGCGGGCGTGGCGCCGGCGGGGACGCCGGCCGCGGGTGCGGCGGGAACCGGAGCGCCCGGAGCCGCCTGGCCCGGCGGCATCTGACCGGGCGTGCCGCCGTACGCAGGGACGGGCCCGCCGGACACGGCGGCACCGGGCAGGCCCTGCGCGGGAACCGGCTGCCCCGGGTCGACCGCACCGGGCGCGCCCTGTCCGGCGGCGCCCGGTCCCGGAACGGGCTGACCGGCCGCCGACCCCAGGGCCCTGCGGCCCGCGGGCGCCTGCCCGGCACCGGCCTGCTCCGGAACGGCCGGAGCGGGTACGGAACCGGGCCCGACCTGTGCGGCGGACCCGCCGGCCCGGACGGCCTGCCCGGGCGCCGACTGCGCGGGGACACCCGGGGCGGGAACACCCTGAGCCGGAGCCGGTACGCCCTGGCCGGGAACGCTCTGCGCGGGCACGCCCTGCGCCGGGGCGCCCGGGGCAGTCGCGGCGGGTGCGTCATCCGGAGCCCGGCGGGCGCGGCGGCGGCCCGTCGGAGGCGACACCGGATGCGGCTGCGGAGGGGTGTGGTCGTCGGCCGGGTCGTGCGCCATCACGTCGTGACGGCCGTCGTCCACGGCGACGCCGCCGGGAGCTGCGCCCTCGTACGCACCGGCCTCTCCCGCGGGGGCGGCCGCTTCGGCCGCTTCGTCCCCGGGAGCCCGGTCGGCGTCGGCGGGCGGCAGCGCGAACACCGTACGGGCGCCCGACTCCTGCGCCGCGGCCCGCTCGGCCGCTGCGGCCAGGGCGCGGCGACGGCGGCCGGTCGGCTGCGCGTCGGCGGCCTCGGCCGGGGTTCCGGCGTCCGGGGCGTTCTGGGCCGCGGGCAGCGCGGGCGGCAGCGCGTGCTGCTCGGTCTCGCGGCGCGCACGCCGTCCGGAGGGCGCGGGCACGCCCTGGGGCGGCACGGTGCCGCCGAGTCCCGTACCCACGGCGGCGGTGCCCGCGGAGTGTTCGCCGGCCATGACGACCGCACCTTCGGCGACGCCCCCGGCGTCATCCTCGGCGGGGCTCGGCCGCCCGCGCCGCCGTCCCGTGCCGCCGGGAGCGCCGGCCTTGGCGTCCTCGTCCTCGGATCCCTGCGCCGGGACCGGGACCTCGGCGGGCGCCGCGGCCTCGCCCGCACGGCGTCTGCGCCGCCCGGTGGGCGCGGCGGCACCCGGGGCCGGGTCCGCCGGGCCGGAGCCCGCCGTGGCGTCGGCCGCCGTGTCGGGGGACGCCAGTCCGCTCTCCAGGAAGGAGTCCACGGAGGACCGGCGGGCCCGCCGCCGTCCGCTCCCCTGCTGCGCGGTCCGGTCGGCCTGCTCCGGCAGGGCGATCTCGGTGCCGGGCACCGAGCCCGCCTCGACGGCGCCCGCCCCGCCGCCGATCGGCACTTCGAGGACGTACGCGCTGCCGCTCATCCCCGGCACCTCGTGCGTCTGCAGCACGCCGCCGTGCGCCCGCACGATGCCGCGGACGATCGGCTCGTGCACCGGGTCGCCCCCGGAGTACGGACCCCGCACCTCGATGCGGACGACCTCGCCGCGCTGAGCCGCCGCCACGACGACCGTGTTGTCCAGATAACCGCCCGCCGACACCGGCGCGTTGCCGGTCGCGTCGACCCCCGCCACATCGGCGACGAGGTGGGCGAGCGCGGTGGCGAGCCGCTCGGCGTCGACCTCGGCCTCGATGGGCGGTGCGTGCACGGCGAACTGCACCCGGCCGGGGCCGATCAGTTCCACCGCTCCGTCGACACCGGCCGCGACGACCGCGTCGAGCATGACGTTGGTCCGCGTGATGCTCTCGGCGCCCGCGTCCAGCCGCTGGTGCCGCAGCACGCTGTCGACGAGCGTGGTGATCCGCGAGTAGCCCGCGGCGAGGTGGTGGAGCACCTGGTTGGCCTCGGGCCACAGCTGCCCCGCGTCGTCGGCGGCGAGCTTCGACAGCTCGCCCCGCAGTTGGTCGAGCGGGCCGCGCAGGGAGGTGCCGAGCACGGCGAGCAGCTGTTCGTGGCGCGCGGCCAGTGCCTCGAAGCGGTCCTTCTCGCGCTCGGCGAGCGCCGCGTAGCGGTCGTCGCCCGCGGCCAGCTCCTCCGCGTGCTGCTCGCGCAGCGTCGCGAGTTCCTCCGTGTGCCGCTCGCGCAGCTGCTCCAGCTCGGCGGTGTGCTCGTCGGTGACCCGGCCGAGTTCCTCCGCGTGGCGGGCGGCCTCGGCCTCCTTCTCCTCGGCGAGCGCGTCGTACGGCCGCCGGTCGGTGAAGGTCATCACGGCGCCCACGAGCTGGTCGCCGTCGCGCACGGGAGCGGTCGTGAGGTCGACCGACACCTTGTCCCCGGACTTGGACCACACGACCTGCCCGCGCACGCGGTGCTTGCGCCCGGAGCGCAGGGTGTCGGCGAGCGGCGACTCGGCGAACGCGAACGGCTCGCCGTCGGCACGCGAGTGGAGGATGAGTGCGTGCAGGTCCTGGCCGCCGAGATCGCTGGCCCGGTAGCCGAGTATCTGGGCGGCGGCCGGATTGACGAGGACGACCCGGCCGTCGGTGTCCGTGCCCACCACGCCCTCGGACGCGGCGCGCAGGATCATCTCCGTCTGGCGCTGGGAGCGCGCGAGTTCGGCCTCGGTGTCGACCGTGCCCGAAAGGTCGCGTACGACCAGCATGAGCAGCTCGTCGCCGGTGTAGCCGTAGCCGTCGTAGGCCTGCTGGCCGTTCTCCAGGTTCGCGCTGGTGACCTCGACCGGGAACTCGCTCCCGTCGGTCCGCCGCGCGACCATCCGGGTCGGCTTGGTCCGTCCGCTCTGGTCCATGGACTCGGGCCGTCGCATCGAACCGGGGATCAGCCGGGAGTCGAACTGAGGGAGGAGATCGAGGAGGCCGCGGCCCACCAGAGCCGTCCCCGGGGCCTCGAAGGCCTCCAGGGCGATGGTGTTGGCGTTGACGACCGTCCCGTTGGCGTTGACCAGCACCAACGCATCGGGAAGCGCGTCCAGTATGGCTGCGAGGCGAGCAGCGCCTCGGGATGGCCTGCTGCTCACGAGACGCTTCCTCCCTGTTACCGCACCTTGCTGACCGCGAGGGCCATATTGCCAACCGTCCCGCAGCGTGTCACGCGAGGGAGTCTACGGGCAGAGGCTGCGCTCGCGATGCCGGATGAGAGGGAGGTCGCACGCAGAAGACACGTAGAAGCTGTGACTGCGCATTTCACCCCTCGGAGCCATGACTTGGACATGCCCCGCCCGTGCCCGGAGTGTGCACCCCGGGCGGCGCTGCCTAGCCGCGGACGTCGGGGAGCAGCGGCACGAGCGCGTTCCACCGCCCGATCTCGCAGCCGTCCCTCCGGTCGTACCTCGCGTCGACGGGGCGTCCGGCCCAGGTGCCCGTGACGTGCGCGGTGGCGGGACCGCCGTACTGCATGGTGCAGAGCGTGTTCTCGGGGACGGCGGCGAAGGGGTCCGTGCCCCAGCGGGCTCCCTGGTCCAGCTTGTCGCAGGCGCCGCGCACGTCGGGATGGGTGCCGCCGTCCGGGTGGCAGTCCAGTTCGTACGTGCCGTCGGCGGCGCCCGCGTGGTCGACGGTGACCACGAGGTGGTCGCCGGGGTCCGCGCCGCCCGCCGCGGGCGGCGGCACGAGGGGGGCGGACAGCGGATCCGGCAGGGGCACGGATCCGGCGTGCGCCGAGGGCGCGGCGGACAGGGCGGCGGCGGAGGCGGCCGCCGCGAGGGCGAGCCGGCGCAGGGTGACCCGGGACATGACAGGACTCATGACCGGACTAACGCCGCACGGCTCGCGTGGTTGCGCCACGGAGCCGGGCTTTGCCCTGTGGCCTGCCTGCCTAGTACCGTGGGGGGCGATTGGTGACACCCCGCTCGGCTGTGTCATCATCTGCACGCACCGTTCGCGCTCGCGCGGGTGGTTGTGCTGGAGGCGTCGCCTAGTCCGGTCTATGGCGCCGCACTGCTAATGCGGTTTGGGCCTTAAAGCCCATCGAGGGTTCAAATCCCTCCGCCTCCGCGCTCGGTATCGAAGCCCCGGTCGTCACGACCGGGGCTTCGGTCGTTCTCCGGTCTGTCGGAAGTGAGGCCGGCCGCGGCGGGCGCCCCTTGCGCTCCCGACCCCCGGGAACACCCCGATCCGGCCGTTTGTGCAGGTCAGGCCGGGTGCGACAAACGGATTTCGCCTCACGGCGCCAGTCATGTAATGTTGTTCCCGCAAAGCCGACCGGGCAGAAAAGCCCGGGAGGAAGAGCACCACAACAGAACACACAAGCACTCGTAGCTTAACGGATAGAGCATCTGACTACGGATCAGAAGGTTGCAGGTTCGAATCCTGCCGAGTGCACACAGGTTGAAGGCCCCCGGAGAGATCCGGGGGCCTTTTGCGTCGTCCGGTCCGGCGTCGTCATCGCCGGAGTCGTCGGCGGCGGGGCACACGCGGCTGTTCTCCGCGGAGCTCCAGGGCCGGTGGTGGACAGGGGCGGTGTCGGAGCCGGAGGCGGCCTCGGCCGAGGGGCGGCGGAGCTGGACGGGAAGCGGGCCGGGGCCGAGACCCATCCGTGGAGCGCCGGGCAGGCGCTCCGGGCGGCCGGGCGCTGTCAGTGGGGGTGTTTACGCTCGGGTGATGGGACGGGCGTGGAGTTGTTCGGGGCTGCGGTGGGGGACCGACGGGCCCGTGCTGGTGTGGGGCGGGGGGAGAAGCAGCCCGCTGGTCCGGGGCAGGCGGGTCGCCTTCGGGGTGGTGGAGGACGGGGTGCGGACCTGCGTGGGGGCGCGGGGGAACGCCTGTCCTTTGGCCGCCGTCGTGTCGGGTCGCAGCACCGGGGCGCGGTGCGAGGAGTGCGCGCGGCTGGAGCGGGCCCACTCCGTGGCCGCCGACACGCTCGCCGGCGACCCGCGGCCGTACCACGTGTATCTGGCCTGGTTCGGGCCCGGCCTGCTCAAGGTGGGGATCACCGGCGTCGAGCGGGGATCCGCGCGGTTGTTGGAGCAGGGGGCCGTCACCTTCACCTGGCTGGGACGCGGTCCGCTGATGGCGGCGCGGCGGTCCGAGGAGTTGCTGCGGGCCGCGCTCGGGGTGCCCGACCGGATTCCGTACGGGGAGAAGCGGGCGGTGCGCAGTGCCCTGCCCGGCACCGGCGCCAAGACCGCGGAGCGGGCGCGGCCCGGCGGCGCGGAGACGGCCGGGGCGGACACCGGGGCCGCGCTGCGGGCCGCCGAGATCGCCGAGTTGCATGCCAGGGCCGCACGGCTCGACGGGTGGCCCGAGTCCCTGGAGCGCCTGCCGTTCCGGCCCGTCGACCACACGGGGGTGTTCGGGCTGACAGGGCTGCCGCCCGCCGACGGGGTGGTGAGCGAGCTGGCCGCCGGGTGCGCCGTGAGCGGTGAGCTGCTCGCCGCGGCCGGTCCGGATCTGCATCTCGCCACCGATCGCGGGGTCGTCGTCCTCGACACACGTCTCATGCCCGGCTGGCAGCTGACCGCCGCCGACGCGGAGGGACTCCCGCCCTTTCCCGTACGGGAGCCGAGGCGGCAGGCGGACAGCGTTCAGGACGGGCTGTTCTGACCACGGGGTCTCCCCGGCCCGGTCTGGACGCAGGCCGGTGTCCGGGCCGAGAGTGGCGGTCATGAGCGATCACCGCACCGCGGAGGGGACCGACGGCATGACCACCGCAAGCGGCACGGCCACCGGAACCGGCACGGGGGACGGCGAAGCCCCCGGAACCGGCACGGGGGACCGCACCGTGGCCCCCGGCACCGCCGAAGTGCGCCAATTCTGGGGGCGGCTGGGGCTTCCCGGTCTCGTAGACGTGCATACGCACTTCATGCCCGAGCAGGTCCTGCGCAAGGTCTGGGGCTACTTCGACCGGCTCGGGCCCCTCACCGGCGGCGTCGAGTGGCCGATCACCTACCGCGCCGACGAGGAGGAACGGCTCGCGGTCATCAGGGGGTTCGGCGCCCGCGCCTTCACCGCGATGCTCTACCCGCACAAGCCCGGCATGGCCCGGTGGCTGAACGAGTGGGCCGTCGGCTTCGCGCACCGCACCCCCGACTGTCTGCACACGGCGACCCTGTTCCCCGAGCCGGACGCCGAGGCCTATGTGAAGGAGGCCCTCGACGCGGGCGCCCGGGTCTTCAAGGCGCATGTGCAGGTGGGGGCGTACGACCCGTCGGACCCTCTGCTGGATCCCGTGTGGGGACTGCTCGCCGAGGCGGGTGTGCCGGCGGTCGTGCACTGCGGGTCGGGTCCCGCGCCGGGCCGGCACACCGGGCCGGGACCGATCGGGTCCGTCCTCGCCCGCCATCCGCGGCTGCGGCTCGTCGTCGCCCACCTCGGCATGCCCGAGTACGACGACTTCCTCGGGCTCGCCGAGCGGTACCGGGAGGTGCGGCTGGACACGACCATGGCGTTCACCGACTTCAGCGAGCGGCTCGCGCCGTTTCCCCGGGACGCGCTGCCGCGGCTCGCCGATCTGGGGGACCGGGTCCTGCTCGGCACCGACTTCCCCAACATCCCGTATCCGTACGCCCATCAACTGCACGCCCTGGAAGGCCTCGGGCTCGGCGACGACTGGCTGCGGGCGGTCTGCCACGACAACGGCGCCCGGCTGTTCGGGCTCTCCGGCTGACCGACCCGCGGGCCGTTCGGGCCCGTCGGCCGACAGGAGCCCATGGGCGCCTCCCGGGTGTTCCCAGAGAGGCACCTGTGCGTTTCTCAGGGAAATCACAGGTTCCCGAAAGGATGCTCTCAGCGGCGCCCAGCAGTGTGTCCGCCATGACCACGACCTCGCCCCAGGGGCGCACCGAACTGCTGAGGCCGGACGGGAGCCCCGTGCGGGTGCTGGTGGTGGACGACGAGCTGTCGATCACCGAGCTGCTGTCCATGGCCCTCCGCTACGAGGGCTGGCAGATCCGCAGCGCGGGCGACGGACACGGAGCGGTGCAGGCCGCCCGCGAGTTCCGGCCCGACGCCGTGGTGCTCGACATGATGCTGCCCGACATGGACGGGCTGGCGGTCCTCGGCCGGCTGCGCCGGGACCTGCCCGACGTGCCGGTGCTCTTCCTGACGGCCAAGGACGCCGTGGAGGACCGCATCGCCGGACTCACCGCGGGCGGCGACGACTACGTCACCAAGCCGTTCAGCCTCGAAGAGGTCGTGGCACGGCTGCGCGGGTTGATCCGGCGCTCCGGTGCCGCCGACCGGCGCAGCGACTCCGTGCTCGTGGTCGGGGACCTGACCCTGGACGAGGACAGCCACGAGGTGTCCCGGGGCGGCGAGAACATCCACCTCACGGCCACCGAGTTCGAGCTGCTGCGCTTCCTGATGCGCAACCCGCGCCGGGTCCTCAGCAAGGCGCAGATCCTCGACCGCGTGTGGTCGTACGACTTCGGCGGCCAGGCCAATGTCGTCGAGCTCTACATCTCCTACCTGCGGCGCAAGATCGACGCGGGGCGCGAGCCGATGATCCACACCCGGCGCGGCGCCGGATACCTGATCAAGCCCGCGGTGTCGTGAGCGGACGACGGCGGCCGCGCAAGCCGAGGCGGGCACCTCGGCCGCGGACGCTGCGGACGCGGCTCGTCGTCTCGGCGGTCGCGCTCATCGCGGTGGTGTGCGCCGTCATCGGCACGGTGACGACGATCGCGCTGGACCAGCATCTGTCCGACCAGCTGAACAGCCAGGTCGAAGAGGTCGGCATGCGGGCGACAGGCGGGCCCAGGAAGCCCGCCGGGTCGCAGCCGGACGTCGCCGACCGGGGCCCGGACGGCCAACTCGCCCTTCCGGACGACCCCTTCGACTTCGTGACGCGGGGCGGCACGCAGGTGGACACGGTCGTCGCCGAGGTGGACGACGACGGCGGTGTCTTCAAGGCGGTGGTCACCAAGGAGAACCCGGCGTCCGCGAGCCAGGGCTTCCGGATGACCACCAAGTCGCTCGGCGCGCGGCAGAGGGCGGTGCTCGCCTCCGTCCCGAAGACCGGCCTGCACACCGTGGATCTCCCGGGGCTCGGCGAGTACCGCGTCACGTACATGGACGGCAACCGCGGCAGCTTCTACGTCGCCCTGCCCACCGAGTCCGTGACCAGCACCATCAACACCCTCGTCCTCGTCGAGGTCAGCGTCACCGGCGCCGGTCTCGTCGCCGCCGGCATCGCCGGGTCCGTGCTCGTCGGGGTGGCCCTGCGACCGCTGCGCCGCGTCGCCGCCACCGCCACCCGGGTCTCCGAACTCCCGCTGCACAGCGGCGAGGTGACCCTCTACGAACGGGTCCCCGAGTCCGAGGCCGACCCGCACACCGAGGTCGGCCAGGTCGGCGCCGCGCTCAACCGCATGCTCGACCACATCCACGGCGCCCTGCACGCGAGACAGCAGAGCGAGACGCGCGTACGCCAGTTCGTCGCGGACGCGAGCCACGAGCTGCGGACGCCGCTGGCCTCCATCCGCGGGTACGCCGAGCTGACCCGGCGCGGGCGGGAGGAGACCGGGCCCGACACCCGGCACGCCCTCGGCCGGATCGAGTCCGAGGCGGGCCGCATGACGCTGCTGGTCGAGGACCTGCTGCTGCTCGCCCGTCTGGACGCCGGGCGCCCCCTCCGGAACGAGCAGACCGACCTGGTGCCGCTCGTCGTGGACGCGGTGAGCGACGCCCGGGCGGCCGGACGCGACCACAACTGGCGGCTGGAACTGCCCGACGAACCGGCCCTGGTCGCGGCGGACGCCGCCCGGCTGCAGCAGGTCCTCGTCAACCTGTTCGCGAACGCGCGCACCCACACGCCGCCCGGCACGACGGTCACCGCGCGGGTGCACCGGCACGGCCCGTGGCTGTGCGTGGACGTCCAGGACGACGGGCCGGGCATCCCCGCGGACCTGCTCCCCCGGGTCTTCGAGCGGTTCGCGCGCGGCGACTCCTCCCGCTCCCGTGCCTCGGGGTCGACGGGTCTGGGGCTGGCCATCGTGCAGGCCGTCGTGTCCGCCCACGGCGGCGCCGTGACCGTCGACAGCGTCCCCGGCCGGACCGTGTTCACGGTGCACCTGCCCGCGCTCGCCGTCGGGACGGTGCCGCGGGCGTACTCACAGGCACAGCACAGCGCCACCACACGGGCGTAACAGGGCGGTTGACGAATGTCGTCGTCATGCGAACCGACTCTTCTCCCGGCAGCCTGCCGGCGCGGGAGCACCTCCCGGCCGGAAACGCCGGTACGCCTGTCCTGGACGTAGTGGTCCCCGTCTACAACGAGGAGAAGGACCTCCTGCCGTGCGTGCGGCGTCTGCACGAGCACCTCACGCGCACCTTCCCGTACACGTTCCGCATCACGATCGCGGACAACGCGTCCACCGACACCACACCGCTGGTGGCCGCCCGGCTGGAGTCGGAGATCGCGGAGGTCGGATCCTTCCGGCTGGAGCAGAAGGGCCGCGGCCGGGCGCTGCGCACCGTCTGGTCCGCCTCGGACGCGCCGGTCCTCGCCTACATGGACGTGGACCTGTCCACCGACCTCAACGCCCTGCTGCCGCTGGTGGCGCCGCTGATCTCCGGTCACTCGGACCTGGCGATCGGCTCCCGGCTCGCCCGCTCCTCGCGGGTGGTGCGCGGCGCCAAGCGGGAGTTCATCAGCCGCACCTACAACCTGATCCTGCGCGGCTCGCTGCAGGCCCGCTTCTCCGACGCCCAGTGCGGCTTCAAGGCGATCCGGCGGGACGTCGCCCAGGCACTGCTGCCGCTCGTGGAGGACACCGGCTGGTTCTTCGACACCGAGCTGCTGGTGCTCGCCGAGCGGGCCGGGCTGCGCATCCACGAGGTGCCGGTCGACTGGGTCGACGACCCCGACTCGACGGTGCACATCGTGAAGACGGCCACGGACGACCTGAAGGGCGTGTGGCGGGTGGGCCGGGCGCTCGCCACCGGCTCGCTGCCCCTGGACCGGCTGGCGCGGCCCTTCGGGGACGACCCGCGCGACCGCGAGCTGACCGGAGTGCCGCGCGGCCTGGCCCGCCAGCTGGTCGGCTTCTGCGTGGTGGGCGTTCTGTCCACCCTCTTCTACCTGCTGCTGTACTCCGGTTTCCGGGCCGTCTGCGGACCCCAGGCCGCCAACGCGCTCGCGCTGCTGGTCTCGGCGGTGGCGAACACGGCGGCCAATCGGCGGCTGACCTTCGGCGTCCGCGGCCGGGACCGCGCGATGCGGCATCAGGCGCAGGGGCTGGTGGTGTTCGGCATCGGGCTGATCCTCACCGGCGGGTCGCTCGCCGCCCTGAACGCGGCGACGTCCGAGCCCTCGCACTCCACGGAACTGGCGGTCCTCGTCGCCGCCAACCTCGCGGCCACGGTGCTGCGGTTCCTGCTCTTCCGGGCCTGGCTCTTCCCGGACCGCGACGAGCCCGCCTCCGTGGTGGTGGCCGCGCGCCACCCGGCCCCGCCCACCGGCTCCACGGCGGCGCACCCGTACGCCGAAGCGCCGCTGCCCGTGCGCCCGACGGCGCACCGGTCTCCGTACGACACCACAGAGGTCCGCGCCGGTGACGTCGCGGACCGCCACCGGGGGGACGCGACCGTGCAGCTGCAGACGGTGCGTCCGCACGATCACGATCCGAGGACCGCACGATGACGACTCAGCCCGACACGACCGCGCAGGGGCACCCCGGCACCTCCTGGGACCCGCCCGGCTCCGCCACGACGCACGAACCGGCCCTACGGGCCCCCGGGGCCGCCGGCCCGGGGGTCGGCGAGCCCCGGCAGCCGCTCGCGCGCCGGGTCTGGCGCGGCCGTCCCGAGGACCCGCGATGGGTGCGTCCCGCCCTTCTCGCGCTGCTCCTCGCCACCGGACTGCTCTACCTGTACAACCTGAGCGCGTCCGGCTACGCCAACTCGTTCTACTCCGCGGCGGTCCAGGCGGGCAGCCAGAGCTGGAAGGCGTTCTTCTTCGGTTCGCTGGACGCGGCGAACGCGATCACCGTCGACAAGCCTCCGGCCGCGCTGTGGCCGATGGCCCTGTCCGTGCGCGTCTTCGGTCTCGGCTCGTGGGCGATCCTCGTCCCCGAGGTGCTGATGGGCGTCGCCACGGTCGGCGTCCTCTACGCGGCCGTGCGGCGCCGCTTCTCCCCGGCCGCCGGCCTGATCGCCGGCGCGGTGCTGGCACTGACCCCCGTCGCCGCGCTGATGTTCCGGTTCAACAACCCGGACGCGCTGCTGGCGCTGCTCATGACCGTCACGGTGTACTGCGTGATCCGCGCCCTGGAGGACGGCCGCACCAAGTGGCTGGTCTGGGCGGGCGTCGCGGTCGGCTTCGCCTTCCTGACGAAGACCCTGCAGGCCTTCCTGATCCTGCCGCCGCTGGCGATCCTGTACGGGGTCTGCGGCCCGGTGAGGCCGAGGAAGCGGCTCGGGCAGCTCGCCCTCGCCACGGCGGCGCTGGTCGTCTCGGGCGGCTGGTGGGTCGCGATCGTCGAGCTGTGGCCGGCCTCCTCCCGCCCGTACATCGGCGGCTCGCAGAACAACTCGTTCCTGGAACTGACCTTCGGCTACAACGGCCTGGGCCGGATCAACGGCGAGGAGACCGGCAGCGTCGGCGGCGGTGGCGGTGGCGGTGGCGGTGGCGGCACCGGACAGTGGGGCGAGACCGGCTGGGACCGGATGTTCAACTCCGAGATCGGCAGCCAGATCTCGTGGCTGCTGCCGGCCGCGCTGATCCTGCTGGTCGCCGGTCTCTGGCTCACCCGGAAGGCCGCGCGGACCGATCCGGTCCGCGGTTCCTTCCTCGCCTGGGGCGGCGCGCTGCTGATGACCGTGCTCGTCTTCAGCTACATGGCCGGCATCTTCCACCAGTACTACACGGTGGCCCTCGCCCCCTACATCGCGGCCGTCGTCGGCATGGGCGCCACGGTGCTGTGGGAGGAGCGGGGACGGGTCCAGGCCTCGCTGACGCTCGCCGCCTCGGTCACCGCCGCGGCGGTCTGGGGCTATGTGCTCCTCAACCGCACCCCGGACTACCTGCCGTGGCTGAAGTGGCCGGTGCTCGTCGGCGGACTGCTCGGCGCGCTGGGACTGATCTTCGTGACGCGTCTCGGCCGCCGGGTGGCCCTCGCGGCGGCCGGGCTGAGCCTCGTGGCGGCGTTCGCGGGCCCGACCGCGTACACGCTGAGCACGGTGGACACCGGGCACACGGGCTCGATCGTCACGGCCGGCCCGTCCGGCGCGAGCATGATGGGCGGCCGGGGCGGCGGCCCCGGGGGCGGTGGCCGGCCGGGCGGTCCGCCGGGCGGGAACCAGCAGAACGGCACCGGACAGGGCGGCGGCACGGGGCAACCCCCGACCGGCGGCAACGGCGGCTTCCCCGGTGGCGGCCAGGCCCCGCAGGGCAACGGCCAGGCTCCACAGGGCAACGGCCAGGCTCCACAGGGCGGTACGGGCATGGGCGACGGCGGCGGGGGTGGCGGCATGGGCGGTCTGCTCAACGGTGCCTCCGTCGGCGCCGAGGCGAAGAAGCTGCTCACGGCCGACGCCGACGCGTACACCTGGGTGGCCGCGACCATCGGCTCCCAGAACGGCGCCAGCTACCAGCTCGCCACCGGTGAACCGGTGATGGCGATCGGCGGCTTCAACGGCAGCGACCCGTCCCCGACACTCGCCCAGTTCAAGAAGTACGTGCAGGACGGAAGGATCCACTACTTCATCTCGGGCGGCATGGGCGGCGGTGGCGGCAACTCCGGCTCCGCCTCCGGCATCACCTCGTGGGTCGAGGCCCACTACAAGAAGGTGACGGTCGGCTCGGCCACCTTCTACGACCTCACACAGCCGACGAGCGGCAGCTGACCGAACTCGTCCACCAGGCGGTGGCCCAGGGCGCGAGCGCTCCGGGCCACCGCCTCCGGCATGCTGCCGAAACCCGCCTTGTACGGCGTACGGGGACTGTTCTACGGTGTATGTCGATCACTCCCGTATGCCGTGGAAGGGCTCCGCATGACGGCACAGGCGACCGCCGGCACCGCCCCCTCCTCCCAGGGCCATCCGCAACGCTGGCTGATCCTGGGCGTCATCTGCCTCGCGCAGCTCACCGTGCTGCTCGACAACACCGTCCTGAACGTGGCGATCCCCTCCCTCACCCGGGAGCTGGGGGCCGGCACCTCCGACATCCAGTGGATGATCAACGCGTACTCGCTGGTGCAGTCGGGGCTGCTGCTCACGGCGGGCAGCGCGGCCGACCGCTACGGCCGCAAGAAGATGCTCGTCACGGGCCTGGTGCTGTTCGGCCTCGGCTCCCTGGCGGCCGGACTCGCCGACTCCACCGGCCGGTTGATCGCCGCCCGGGCCGGCATGGGCGTGGGCGGCGCGCTGCTGCTCACCACCACGCTCGCCGTCGCGATGCAGATCTTCACGCCCGAGGAGCACCCGAAGGCCATCGGCGTCTGGAGCGCGGTCAACGCCCTCGGCTTCGCGGTGGGCCCGCTGCTCGGCGGCTTCATGCTGGGCCATTTCCCGTGGGGCGCGATCTTCCTGCTCAACCTGCCCGTGGCGGCGCTGGCGCTCGCCGCCGTCGTCGCGCTCGTACCGGAGTCGAAGAACCCGCAGGGGGACCGCCCGGACCTGCTCGGCGCGCTGCTCTCCACCGTCGGCATGACCGCGCTCGTGTACGCGATCATCTCCGGCCCCGGGCACGGCTGGACCTCGGGCCGGGTCCTCGTCACGGCGGCCGTCGCGGTGCTGGTGCTGGCCCTCTTCGGCCACTGGGAGAGCCGGATCCCGCATCCGATGCTGGATCTGCGCTTCTTCCGCGACCGCCGCCTCACCGGTGCGGTCGCCGGTGCCGTCCTGATCACCTTCGGGATGGGCGGCGCGCTCTTCCTGCTCACCCAGCACCTGCAGTTCGTCCTCGGCTACGGCCCGCTGGAGGCGGGACTGCGCACGGCTCCGCTGGCGCTGGCGGTCGTGGCGCTCAACTTCTCCGGTCTGTCGGCGCGGTGGACCGCGCGGCTCGGGACACCGGTCTCGATCGCGCTGGGCATGGTGCTGATGTCCGGCGGGCTGGTGTCGATCGCGACGCTCGCGGGACACGGCTACGCCGGAACCCTGCTCGGACTGCTGCTGATCGGCGCGGGCTGCGCCGTCGCCAACCCCGCCATGGCGCACGCCATCATGAGCGCCATCCCGCCGGCCAGGGCGGGCGTGGGCGCGGGCATCAACGGCACCCTCGCCGAGTTCGGCAACGGCCTCGGCGTGGCGGTGCTCGGCGCGGTCCTCAACTCCCGTTTCGCGGCGCTGGTCCCGGTCGCCGCGGCCTCCCTCCCGGCGGCGCTCGCCTCGGCGGACTCGGAGCGGGAACGGGCCGGGATCACCGACGCGTTCTCCTCGGGGCTGGAGACCAGCCAGCTGGTGGGCGCGGTGGCCGTCCTCCTCGGCGGACTGCTCGCGGCGGCGTTGCTGCACCGGGCCGAGAGGGCAGACTCCGCGGTGGCGGTGTCCGCGTGACGCCTTCCGGCGGAAGGACGGGCGGACCGGGCATCGGGGCCGGGACCCCGGGAATCCGTCACAGCCTCAGGTTCCGCAGATCCGAGAAAGGTGGGCCATGGTGAGGGCAGCCGACCGGGCCGGGCGTCCGGCCCGGACCAGCGTCTGGTTGGAGGGCAAGGCCCCCAGGGGCCGTACGGGACGCGGCGGCGGCCAGCCGTCCGGGCTCGACCGCGACCGCATCACCGCGGCCACCGTGCGGCTGCTCGACGCGGAGGGGCTGGCCAGGTTCTCCATGCGCCGTCTCGCCGCGGAGCTGAACGTCACCGCGATGTCCGTGTACTGGTACGTCGACACCAAGGACGACCTGCTCGAACTCGCCCTGGACGCGGCCTTCGGCGAACTGCGGCCGCCCGATCCCGACTCGGGTGAGGACTGGCGCGACCAGCTGCGTGCCGTGGCCGCCGGGTACCGGGCCCTGCTCGTGCGCCATCCGTGGGTCTCCCCGCTCGTCGGCAGCTTCCTGAACATCGGCCCGCACTCCATGGCCTTCTCGCACTGCGTGCAGCGGATCGTCGGCAACACCGGGCTGCCCAGGCGCGGCCACACGGGTGCCCTTTCGGCCGTTTTCCAGTTCGTCTACGGCTTCGGCACGATCGAGGGCCACTTCGTGCAGCGCTGCGCCACGGCGGGCATGACCCAGGACGAGTACTTCCGCCACGCCATGGGCACGATCCGCGACCAGCCCGAGTTCGCGACGCAGTTCGCGGGCGCCGCGGACCTCATGGAGGCCCGCGGCGGCGACACGGTGGAGGAGATGCGCGAGCGCGACTTCGGCTTCGCCCTGGAGACGCTGATCGCGGGAATCGAGACGATGGTCGCCAGAGGCTGACCGGCGAAGTCCGCGCGTCCTGGCGGGCCCGCACCGCCCGCTCGGGCCCGGCCGGCACCGCCCGACCGTGTCCGGCCGACACCGCCCAACTGGGTCTGGCATGCACGCTCGACTGGGTCCGGCCGGCGCCGCCCAGCCGGGCTCGGCGGAGGCCGCGTGTCCGGGCCGGGTGAGCCGCGTGTCCGGGCGGGGTGGTGGCCGCAGGCCCGAGTCCGGCGAGCGCGGACCCGACCGGGACCGGCCGGTACCGCCCGACCGGGTCTCGCCTGCATCGCCCAACCGGGTCTGGCCAGCACCGCCCGTCCGGGTCCGGCCGGCACCGCCCGACTGAGTCTGGCCGGCCCCGCCCAGCCCGGGCTCGGCGGAGGCCGCGTGTCCGGGCCGGGGGAGGGCCGCGCCTCCGGGCGGGGTGGTGGCCGCAGGCTCGGGTCGGGCGACCACGGCCCCGACCGGGTCCCGCCTGCACCGCCCAACCGGGTCTGGCGTGCACGCTCGTGCGGGTCCGGACGGCACCGCGGCACCGCTCCCGCTGGTTCGGCGGCGGTGGCCGCCCGGGCGGGGCTGGAGGGGCCCTCTCGCATCCGGCGGAGAGAAGCCCGGGTCAGTCCTGCGAGGCGACCCGCGCCGGGAAACCCCCCGTCGCCACCGGCCCCCAGCGCTCGGGGGTGACCCGGATGATCGACTTGCCCTGCTTGCGCATGGCCTCCCGGTACTCGTCCCAGTCCGGGTGCTCGCCCGCGATGTTGCGGTAGTACTCGACGAGCGGCTCGACGGACTCCGGTGCGTCGAGGACCTCGGCGGTGCCGTCGATCTGGACCCAGGGCCCGTTCCACTCGTCGCTCAGCACGATGAGGCTGACCCGCTCGTCGCGCTTGGCGTTCCGTGTCTTGGCGCGCTCCGGGTAGGTGGAGACGACGATGCGGCCCGAGTCGTCGACCCCGCAGGTCAGGGGTGAGCCCTGGGGGCCGCCGTCGGCCCGCCGGGTCAGCAGGACGGCGCGGTGCCGCGGTCGTACGAAGTCCAGCAACTCGTCCAGGGATACCGAGGTGTTCGTCGCGATGTTGGCTGCCATCCGGACAGCCTAGGACTCGATCGCCTCCGTGAGGTCGTCGTACACGGCGACGTCCCGCCGCAGCCCGGTCAGCTCCAGCACGCGGCTCACCAGCCCCCCGGGGGCCGCCACCACCCGCAGCTCGGTCCGGGACGTGCGGTGCAGCCGCTCCCGCACCTCGTTGATGAGGCGCACGCCCTGCGAGTCCATGAAGCCGGTCCGGGTCAGGTCCAGGACGAGCAGGCGCAACCGGCCCTCGTGCGAGTCCACGATGCCCATGGTCGCGGCGCACACGGAGTCGGCGTTGGAGATGTCGATGTCCGCGGGCAGCGTGACGAGCGTGCGGTTCGGCAGGTCACGTGGGGTCGGGGAGAAGATCATGGCAACTCACCTGAAAGACATGTGTCCGGATCCGATGAGGCCGCTTCCTGACCTGTACCGCCATTCCACCACGCGCGCGCACGACTTCGGAAGCTCGGCCACCGAGCCGCAGCCTCACCCCATCGGAGCAGCTAAAGTGCTGTTCGTCCTGTGCTCGCAGTCGGGAATGTGCTGCGGAGCTCTCCTGCGCATGGCGCCGGGGCCTGTCGTCGTACGGCGACGGGAGCCTGGCCATGCATGCCGAAGAGGTTCGTGGTGGCTGCGTCCGACTTTTCTGAATTGCCCCATTTTCCGGTGGGTTTCGAGCTGGCCGAGGCTCTGACGGTGGCCGCTCAGCAGCTGCACGAGACATCCACGGCGAACGGCACCCTGCGCACCGCGGCCCGCCTCGCCGTCCATCTGCTGCCCGGCGCCGAGCACGCGGGTGTCTCCGTCATCGAGCGCACCGCGCACCGCCAGACCCTCGCCTGGACCGACGACGTGGTGCGCTCCGCCGACGCACTCGACGCGGGCCGGGAGCACGAGGCGTACTGGAACGGGCTGTGGAGCGCGCCGGTCGCCGGCATCGAGGACAGCGCCGCCGACGACGACGGCGAACTCGCCCTGTCCAGCCTGGGGCTGCGCTCGGTGCTCTCCCTGCGCCTGCGCGCCGACCGCCGCCGGGTCACCGTGCTCACCGCCTATGCGCGCAAGCCCCGCGCCTTCGACGACTCGGCCACCCGGATCGGCCGGCTCCTCACCGCACAGGTCAGCATCGCCCTGGAGTCGGCCACCGTACGCGAGCAGTTGACGGAGGCCATGCGCACCCGCGACCTGATCGGGCAGGCGACGGGCATCCTCATGGAACGCCTGGACATCGACGCGGCGGAGGCGTTCGACAGCCTGGTGCGGACCTCGCAGCGCGAGAACGTGAAGCTGCGCGACCTGGCCGGGCGGATCGTGGAGGCACGGGACCAGGCGTGAGCGGGTGCCGACGGGATACCCGTCCGGTATGAGACCCCCAGCCGATCCACTCCGGACACCTCGGGCCGTACCGGACGCCGGCACGCTGCACGAGGCGCTGGCGCAGGGCGGCGGCCTCGACACCCTGCTCAAGGACCTCACCGAGCGCGCGGTGCTCGCCGTGGAGGGCGCGGCGGCCTGCAGCATCACCGTGCGGAGGGACGGGCGGCTGCTCACCCTCGCGGGCACGAACGGCCTGCCGAGCGGCCTGGACCAGCGGCAGTACGAGAACGGCGACGGGCCCTGCGTCAGGGCGGCGGAGGCGGACACCGAACAGCACTCCCCGGATCTGACGGAGGAGAGCCGCTGGCCCGCGTACACCGCGTACGCGCTCTCGCAGGGCGTCCGTTCGGTGCTGGCGGTCCCCCTGTCGGTCGACGGGGAGACGGACGCGGCGCTGAACTTCTACGCGGTGACGGAGGACGCCTTCCGCGACCGGCGCGGGACCGCCCGGATGTTCGCGGCGCGCGCCTCGGAGGCCATCAACGCCGCCCTGCGCATCGAGCGCGAGCGGACCTCCGCGGTGGACGTGCGGACCGCGCTGCTCTCCCGCAGCGTGATCGACCAGGCGGTCGGCATCCTCATGGCGAAGGAGCGCTGCGACGCCCGGGTGGCGCTCGACATGCTCCGCCGCGCCTCGCAGGACTCGAACGTCAAGCTCAGGGACCTGTGCGGGGACCTGGTCGCCCGGGTGGCGCGTTCCGCCCCGGCCCGCGACGGCGGGGCGCCGGACGGCTCCCGGACCGGCGGCTGAGGAAGCCGACGGTCCGGGAGCGTCGTGTCGCCCCCCGGGGACCTGCGCTGTCGGCCGGGGCAGCAAACGGGGTCGCGGGAACGGCGGGTGAGGTGCAGTCAGGCGGACGGCAGCGAGTCGCCCTGGACCGCCTGGATGTCCAGCTCCACCCTGAGGGTGGTGCCGATGGCGGAGATGCCCGCCTGGAGCACCTGGTTGTAGTTCATCGCGAAGTCCTCGCGGCGCAGTTCGGCGGTGGCGCGGAACGCGGCGCGCGTGCCGCCCCAGGGGTCGGCGCCGGTGCCGAGGTAGGCGAGGTCCAGGTCGACGGGGCGTACGACGCCGTGCATGGTCAGCTCGCCGTGCACCGTCCAGCGGTCGGCCCCGGCAGGGCTCAGGCCCGTCGAGCGGAAGGTGAGGTGGGGGTACGCCGCCACGTCCAGGAAGTCCGGCGACTTGAGGTGCCCGTCGCGCATGGCATTGCCCGTGTCGATGGAGGCCGCGGAGATCACCGCCTCCACCCGGGACTTCGCGACCTCGTCCGGAGCGATCTCGATCAGGCCGGAGAACTCCGTGAACCGGCCGTGCACGCTGGAGATGCCCAGGTGCTGGGCGACAGCGCCCACCGAGGAGTGCGCCGGGTCGATGGTCCAGGGCCCCGGCGGGGGCAGCTCGGTGCCGCCCTGCCGGGCGAGGACCACGTTCCCGATCTCGGCCCGGCCGCTCGCCGTGACGATGGCGCTGGACGCCGCCGGGGCGTACCCGACCGCGGTGACGATCACGGTGTAGGCGCCGGGCGCCAGCACGGTCGTGTCGCGCACGGCTCCTTCGCCGTCGGCCTCGGCCCGCACCACCTGCGTGCCGGTCGTGTCGGTCACCGTGACGACCGCGTGCGACACGGCCCATCCGTCCCGCGTGCGAATCCTTGCGGTCAGTCCCATCCCGTTTTCTCCTTGCAAGCCAGGCTGTCCGGACCGGCGGAACCGGTCGGACCGGTCGAAAAAGAGACCGGCCCGTGGGGCACACCTCCGCTCGGAGTGCGCCCCACGGGCCGGAGCCGAACTACTCGCCCGGGTGGGAGAGTTCGATGTCGTGCCCCTCGGCACCGCGGCCGTTCACGGTCAGCGAGGTGGCGACCGGCGGGTAGCCCGTCGCGATGACGGTGTACTCGCCGCTGTCCAGGTCGGTGAAGGCGTACGCCCCGTCGGCGCCGGTCCGCGCCGTGCCGACCACGTTGCCGGCCCCGTCGACCAGCGTCACCCGGGCGTCGGCCAGCGGCCCGCCCGGTGCCCGGACGACCCCCTGGACCTGCGCGCCCGCGCTGAGCTCGACCTCGACCCGGGTGACACCGGTGCCGCCGACCTCCACGGGCAGGGCCGTCGGCCGGTGCCCGGCGGCGTTCACCGCGACGGTCACGGAACCGGGGACCAGCTCGGCGAAGGTGAACTCGCCCTGCTCGCCGGTGGTTCCGGTGGCCAGCACGTCGCCGCGTACGTCGGTCACGATGACCATGGCGTCCCTGACCGCGGTCCCGGACTCGGCGCCCCGCACCACACCGCTCAGCCCGCTCGTGCCGCTCAGCAGGATGTCGTAGGCGAGCGGCTCGCCGTTGACGACGATCGTCGAGGCCTGCGGCTGGAAGCCGTCGGCGGAGGCGATCAGGACGTACGAGCCCGTGCCCGGCGCGTCGACGGCATAGGCGCCGTCGGCCTGCGCGACCGACCGGCCCAGCTGCCGTCCCGCGAGCGAGATCAGCGTCACCGCGGCCCGCGGCACGGGAGCGCTCTCGGCGCCCCGGACGTGGCCGCGCACCGGGATGCCGCCGCCGGACACCGGTCCGGCCGCCGTCGCCGCGCCGGCCGCGGCCGACCGCCGGGTCGCGTCCGGACCCGTCTCGGCGGACGTGCCGACCAGGCTGGGCACCTTCTCCTCGCCGGAACCGGCGGTACCGCCCGACTCGAAGGCCTCGGCCGCCTCGGGGATCCCCGCGTCCGCGGCCGCCTCGGCGGTGGCCTGCGCCATGCCGCCGGAGGTCCGCAGCGGAACCTCCTTGATGAACAGCGTGATCAGGAAGGCGACCAGTGCCATGGCGGAGGCGATCAGGAAGACGTCGGCGATGCCGTGGCCGTACGCGCTCTCCATCACGGTGCGCAGCGGAGCGGGCAGGGCGTCCATGTCCGGGATGCTGCCGGAGCCCGAACCGCCGGCGGCGGCCGCGTACTTCGGGTCGAGGTCGGCCAGGCCGTCCTTGACGTAGTCGGTGATGCGGGTGGACATGACCGCGCCGAGCGCGGAGACGCCCATGGCACCGCCGAGGGACCGGAAGAAGGTCACGGTGGAGCTGGCGGAGCCGAGGTCGGACGGCGCCACCTGGTTCTGCGTGCAGAGCACCAGGTTCTGCATCATCATGCCGATGCCCAGACCCATCAGGGCCATGAAGATCGCGATGTGCCAGTACGTCGTGTCGTAGCGGATCGTGCCGAGCAGGCCGAGCCCCGCGGTGACCAGGACGCCGCCGCTGACGAGCCAGCCCTTCCACTTGCCGGTCTTGGTGATGATCTGGCCGGAGACGGTGGACGAGACGAACAGACCGCCGATCATCGGAATGGTCATCACGCCCGACATCGTCGGGGACTTGTCGCGGGCCAGCTGGAAGTACTGGCTGAAGAAGACCGTGCCGGTGAACATCGCGACACCCACGAAGAGCGAGGCGAGGGAGGCGAGGGTGATGGTGCGGTTGCGGAACAGCCGCAGCGGGATGATCGGCTCGGCGGCCTTCGACTCGACGAGCACGAAGAGCAGCCCGAGGACGATCGAACCGCCGACCATCGCGCCGGTCTGCCACGACATCCAGTCGTACTTGTCACCGGCGAAGGTGACCCACAGGAGCAGCAGGGAGACGGCGGCGGAGATGAAGAAGGCGCCGCTCCAGTCGACCTTGACGTCCCGCTTCACGACCGGGAGCTTCAGGGTCTTCTGCAGCACGATCAGCGCGATGATCGCGAAGGGCACACCGACGTAGAAGCACCAGCGCCAGCCGAGCCAGGAGGTGTCCGTGATGACACCGCCGAGCAGCGGCCCGCCGACGGTCGCGACGGCGAAGGTCGCACCGAGGTAGCCGGAGTAACGGCCCCGCTCGCGCGGGGAGATCATCGCGGCCATCACGATCTGCGCCAGGGCGGACAGGCCGCCGACGCCGATGCCCTGCACCACACGGCAGGCGATGAGCATGCCGGAGTTCTGCGAGAGGCCGGCCACGACCGAACCGGCCACATAGATGATCAGCGCTGTCTGGACGAGCGCCTTCTTGCTGAACAGGTCGGACAGCTTGCCCCACAGCGGGGTGGTCGCCGTCATGGCCAGCAGTGCGGCGGTGACGACCCAGGTGTAGGCCGACTGGCCGCCGCCCAGGTCCCCGATGATCTCGGGAAGGGCGTTGGAGACGATCGTCGACGACAGGATCGCGACGAACATGCCGAGCAGCAGCCCGGAGAGCGCCTCCATGATCTGCCGGTGCGTCATCGGAGCGCCGTCGGAGGACCCACCTCCGTGCTTGGCGTGAGCCCGCACACCGGCTGGTGTGGTCGTTGCCATGGGCTTCCTTCTCTTACGTTTATGCGGGTGTACGGGTGGTCGGTTCCGTCGCGTACGAGTGCGGGGGCGCCGGCGGCCGGTGCGGCGCGGCGGCACGGCAGTCGCCGAAGCTCTCCCGCAGCCGGGCCATGAGGGCGATGAGCAGGCCGACCTCGTCGTCGGACCAGTCGCTCAGCCGGTCGGCGAGGAGCTGGGACGAGCGCTGGGAGAGCTCGTCGAGCTGCTCCTGCCCCGCGGCGGTGAGGTGCAGGATGCGCGAGCGCTTGTCGGCCGGGTCGGGGGACCTCTCGATCCACCCCCGGTCCGCGACATGGGCGACGTGGCGGCTGGTCACCGACATGTCCACGGAGAGCAGCTCGGCGAGCCTGCTCATCCGCATGTCGCCGTGCCGGCCGAGCAGCGTCAGCACGGCGGCGGAACCCGCCGGGCAGTCGTGCGGCAGGATCCGCCCCATGTCCCTCTTCACGGCACCGATGGCGCTGAGCTGACGAGCCAGTTCCTCGTACTGCGCCCGCTCGGCCATCGCACCTCCCGTATTCGTTGCTTAGGGCAACCATAGAGACAGTTGGTTGCCACAGGCAAACGAAATCGGGACCAGTCGCCCTAAAAACTTGGCAAAGGCAAGCATTGGCGACTGTAAACCTGCAGGTCAGAGGGGGTTCGGAGGGGTGCTGCCCCGCTTCGGGCCCGCCCGGCCCCCGGCAGCGGTGCTCCCGGACGCCGCCCCGCCGCGAGCGCGGAAAGGGGTCACGACCCGGGAGGAAAGGCACCACCGGAACCCGGCCGGAACCGTGCCGGAGGACGCCGGGGGAACCCGGCACTTGGGCTGACCCCGCGCATTCGCTAGGGTCCAGGGCCATGGCAAACACCCAGGGCCCCGAGGGCAACTACGACCCCGCGGGTAGCACCCAGATGTTCCGGGCTTTCGTCGACGAGGGCCCCCAGGCCCGACCGCAGCAGGCGGCCCAGTCGGGCCCCCGCATCGGCCTGATCCTCGGCGTCGTCGCCGCCGTGGTGGTCGTCGCAGCCGTGGCCTGGCTGGCGCTCTCGTAACCGGCGGCCCGCCCCCGGGGGCGGGCTACCTCCAGCGGACGGACACGTCCCGCGTCTCGACGTGCATGCCCAGCGGTACGCGCCACGCGTCGACGCACACCGTCCAGGTCCCTTCCTTCGTGGCGCCGGCCGCGATCGGGGCCGGCACGTCCTCGGTCGACTCGATCGTCGCCCAGTCGATCCCGAGCCCCCCGACGATGTGCGTCCCGAAGGTCACCGTGCCCGAACGCACCGCCGTACCGCCGGTGTTGCGGAAGGGGACCGTCACCTTCTCGCACCACCTCCGGTCGGCCGCCGCCCGCCGTGGCTCGCCGGCGGTGAGCACGGCGGGTCCCGTTGAGGGACTCGCCGGGGCGCCGCTCGCCCCGCCCTCCCCGGAACCGCCGCCGGTGCCGCCGGGAGTGTCCTGAGGGTTCGCGGTGCCCGGCTCCGCCGTCGGCCCGCCGCCCCTACCGGGCCCGGCCGCAGCGGAGTCGGTTCCCGGGTCACCCGCCCGCGCAGCCTCCGAGCCGTCCGTCCGAGGGCCCCCGGAACCCTCCGCTCGCGCCCTGCCGGAGCCACGAGCCGCTTCGGGGCCCGCACCCCCGTCGGCTCCGGACGCACGACCTCCCCCGTCCAGCGGCGCCAGCGTCACGTCACCGGTGGGGGCCACCGCCCCGGACGCGCGCGGGCCCCCGCCGGCCGGACCGACCGCGACGTACCCCTCGCCGCCCCCGCTGCCGCACGCCGCCAGCGCGCTTCCCAGACAGACGACGGCCGCCGAGGCGCCCACCAGGGCACCTCGACGGCCGCGTATCGACTCTCGACGCATCGCGCCAGTGTGGCTGACGGATCGTCAATTCTGAAGAGTCAGTCGGAGATGAGCCCCTCGCGCAGCTGGGCGAGGGTCCGCGTGAGCAGCCGGGAGACGTGCATCTGCGAGATGCCGACCTCCTCGCCGATCTGCGACTGCGTCATGTTCGCGAAGAAGCGCAGCATGATGATGCGGCGCTCGCGGGGCGGCAGCTTGGCCAGCAGCGGCTTGAGGGACTCGCGGTACTCGACGCCCTCCAGGGAGGGGTCCTCGTAGCCGAGGCGGTCGGCGAGGGAGCCCTCGCCGCCGTCGTCCTCGGGGGCCGGGGAGTCCAGCGAGGAGGCCGTGTACGCGTTGCCGACGGCCAGGCCGTCGACCACGTCCTCCTCGGACACGCCGAGGACCACGGCCAGTTCGGCGACGGTCGGCGAGCGGTCCAGCTTCTGCGAGAGCTCGTCGCTGGCCTTGGTGAGGGCCAGCCGCAGCTCCTGCAGGCGGCGCGGGACCCGCACCGACCAGGAGGTGTCGCGGAAGAAGCGTTTGATCTCGCCGACGACCGTCGGCATCGCGAACGTCGGGAACTCGACGCCGCGTTCGCAGTCGAAGCGGTCGATCGCCTTGATCAGGCCGATGGTGCCGACCTGGACGATGTCCTCCATCGGCTCGTTGCGCGAACGGAAGCGCGCGGCCGCGTACCGGACGAGCGGGAGGTTCAGCTCGATGAGGGTGTCGCGTACGTAGGCGCGCTCGGGGCTGTTCTCGTCGAGTGCGGCCAGCCGCAGGAACAGGGAGCGGGACAGGGTGCGGGTGTCGATGGCTCCCGAGGCAGGAAGGGCCGGGACGGCGGCTTCCTGGTCCGGGAGGGCCGGGACGGCTTCCTGGTCCGGAAGGGCCGGGACGTCGTGAAGCACGTCGGGCGCCGAGTCGCTCTTGGTGAGCGTGAGCACCTTCGAGCTGCCCTGGTCTGCGGACATGCCACCCCCTTTGGGTCGCGGACGGTCGCGGCGGACGCTCCCGTCGGAGGAACGCAGCCTCCACCTGAATACCGGCGGCGGGGCCGCGGCAAACGCGCTTCCGGCAGAATGTCACATGTCGGCAACACGCTGTAGTGACATGTCGACATGGGAAGGGTGAATCGGCCCTGGAAAGAGGGGGTCTGACGGTTTATCAGTGCAGAACCGTCGGAAAAAAGCCCGCTGAGCGATTCGCTCCCAGCGGTTACGCCTCGATCCTGTTTGCGGATCGCAGACGCGCGAAACTGCGCGCGAGAAGCCTTGACACATGCATCTGGGAGACACCCAGTTCGGCGCTGATCTGTGACTGCGTCAGATTGCTGTAATAGCGCAGCAGCAGAATCCGCTGCTCCCGTTCGGGCAGCTGTACGAGAAGGTGACGCACGAGATCGCGGTGTTCGACTCCGTCCAGCGCCGGGTCCTCGTAGCCGAGCCGGTCCAGCAGCCCGGGCAGTCCGTCACCTTCCTGGGCGGCCTCCAGCGAGGTCGCGTGGTACGAGCGCCCGGCCTCGATGCAGGACAGGACCTCCTCCTCGGAGATCCGCAGCCGCTCGGCGATCTCGGCGGTGGTCGGCGACCGCCCGAAGGCGGTCGTCAGGTCCTCGGTGGCGCTGTTCACCTGCACCCAGAGCTCGTGCAGCCGGCGGGGGACGTGGACGGTGCGCACGTTGTCCCGGAAGTACCGCTTGATCTCCCCGACGACGGTCGGCATGGCGAAGGTCGGGAACTGCACGCCCCGGTCGGGGTCGAAGCGGTCGATGGCGTTGATCAGGCCGATGGTGCCGACCTGGACGACGTCCTCCATCGGCTCGTTGCGGGAGCGGAAGCGGGCGGCCGCGTACCGGACGAGCGGCAGGTTCGCCTCGATCAGCGCCCCGCGCACCCGTCCGTGCTCGGGGCTGCCCGGCTCCAAGTGCTTGAGCTGCCCGAAGAGCACCTGCGTCAGGGCCCGGGTGTCGGCTCCGCGGCGCTTCTCCGGCGCGGGAGCGGGCTGCTCCTCGGCGGCGGGCGGCTGGGCGGGAGCGGGGGACGGAGCGGCCGGGACGGAAGCGGGTGCGGGTGCGGGCGCGGAGGGCAGGGCGGGGGCGGACGGCCGGGCGGGAGCGGAGGCCGGGGCCTGGGGGAGGCCCTGGACCCGGGTCTGGTCGGGGGCTTCCTCCTGGGGTGGCGCAGTACTGGCCGACACGGTCAACGCCACCTCTTCATTCGTCAACGATCCGTCGACGTCTCCGTCAACTCATCCGTCAAAAGCGGTCATAGCATCACAAGACATGTGCACTGTGTGCAAGCACCGCATAACACCGTGTTGATGGTCAGTTGGGTACATAGGACGCAAAAGGCCCCTCGCCGGTCGTGGCGAGGGGCTCCGGGTGGGGGCGGCGCGCTCTCAGAACGGGTAGTCGGCGATCACCCACGTGGCGAACTCCCGCCACAGCGCCACGCCCGCCTGGTGCGCGGGGTGCTCCAGGTAGCGCTTGAGCGCATCGGTGTCCTCCACGGCCGAGTTGATCGCGAAGTCGTACGCGATGGGCCGGTCGGTGATGTTCCAGTCGCACTCCCAGAAGGCGAGCTCCGGGATCTGCCCGCCGAGCGCCCGGAAGGCGGCGACCCCGGCGACGACCCGGGGGTCGTCGCGCTGGACGCCCTCGTTGAGCTTGAAGAGGACCAGATGGCGGATCACGGGTGCTCCCGGGGGTGCGGCGGGCGGGCCGCCCGGCCGCGGACGCCGGGGCCGGCGCGGCTGAACCGCGCGGAGGAACTAGTCCTGGGCTCCGTTGGCGACCCACGTCATGAAGTCGCCGACGGCCTGGGCGGCATTCGATATGCCCTCGAACCCTATCTGGACGTAGTCCGCGGCCTTGGCCGGGTCGGTGATGATCACGTAGAGCGCGAAGACCACGAGCACGTAGACGGCGATCTTCTTCGAATTCACCGCCACCGCGGCCTCCCCTGTGCCTGCTGTGCCCCGGTGGGCCCCCTGTTGCCGGCGGTGAGTGTATCCCGACCAGGTGTTCGGACACCCGGAGAAGATCACGTGTCCACCAGCCCCTCACCTCGCCCCCGGGAACCGGGCAAAGCACGAAGGGCCCCGTCTCGCGACGGGGCCCTTCACAAGCGGTAGCGGAGGGATTTGAACCCTCGGTGACTTGCGCCACACTCGCTTTCGAGGCGAGCTCCTTCGGCCGCTCGGACACGCTACCGAGGGAGACCCTACCCCAAGGTGGGCCGTGGTCAGAAATCCGTTTCGGCGGCTTCCCCGTGATCAGCGGTCCCGGAAGAAAACCGTCAGCAGGCGCGCGCTCTCGGCGGCGAGGACACCCTCGATCACCTCGGGACGGTGGTTGAGCCGCCGGTCCCGTACGACGTCCCACACGGAGCCCGCGGCGCCCGCCTTCTCGTCGCGCGCGCCGTAGACGACCCGGTCCACCCGGGACTGCACGAGCGCGCCCGCGCACATCGTGCACGGCTCCAGGGTGACGACGAGCGTGCACCCGGTCAGCCGCCACTCTCCGGTCCGCGCCGCGGCCCTGCGGAGCGCGAGGACCTCGGCGTGCGCCGTCGGATCGCCGGTGAGCTCGCGCTCGTTGTGCCCGGACGCGAGCACCGTCGTGCCGTCCGCGGACAGCACGACGGCGCCGACGGGGACGTCCCCGCCCCCGACGGCCCGCCGGGCCTGCTCCAGGGCGAGCCGCATCGCGGACCGCCAGGGGTCGCGTACGGGGTCGGGCGGGGAGGTCTCCTCTGTACTGCTCACCGGGGGAACCTAACGGACGGTCTCCAGGACCTCCGCGGCCCCCAGCGCCTCGGCGATCGTGTTGAGCGCGTCGCCCGCGTGGAGGGTGAGCAGCTCCTTCTCGCTGACGCCCAGGTCGGAGAGGACCTCGCGGTCCCCCACCGGGCTGTGCGGCACGGCCTCGCCGGACGCGCCGGTCTCTTGTTCGTCGTCGTCGGAGTCTGCTCCCTCACCGTCTTCCGTGCCGTCGAGGTCGAGGGAGTCCAGGTCGGGGACGTCGTCGTCACCGGGATCCCTTCCGAGAAGTTCGTCGGTGAGCAGGATCTCGCCGTACGAACTGCGGGATGCTGCGGCGGCGTCCGAGACGTAGATACGAGGGTCCTCCTCGCCGTCCACGCGGACGACCCCGAACCATCCGTCCTCCTGCTCGATGAGGAGGAGGACCGTGTCGTCGTCGACCGAGGCCTCGCGGGCCAGGTCGGTGAAATCCGACAGGGTCTCCACATCGTCGAGCTCTGTGTCGCTCGCTTCCCACCCGTCTTCGGTGCGCGCGAGCAGTGCGGCGAAGTACACCGTGACTCTCCCACTGGTCATAGGCGTGCCGGTTGGGGGTCCCCCCGGCGGAGGCTGTGGGCGGGAACGCTGATGTGAGCCCCACCCACTCGGAATCGTGGCAGAAAGAGAGCGTCCAGGGGACGTCTTCGCCCTGCTGTGTCCGCCTCTTTTGATCGCTACCAGCGGGATCGTACGCGGCGGGAGGTCCCGCGGAGGCGCGCCACCGCCGGTTGCGGCGGGCGGGCGGCCGGACCCGGACGGCGGCGCGACGGGCGCGGGAGGGGCCCGGCTACCAGCGGAACGTGCGCATGCGCATGGCGTGGCGCAGCCGGGCCGCCTTGGCGCGGCGCGGCTGGACCCGGTCGCGCAGCTCGCGCGCCTCGGTCAGTTCCCGCAGGAACTGGGCGCGGCGTCTGCGGCGCTCGGCCTCCGTCTCCCGCTGCTCCAGGGAGTCGTCGTTCCGCTCCGGCATAGGCACACCACCCCAGGTACGTCCCTCCCACTTTCCCTCCGATGGCCCGTTTGATGCCAGCCGTGGGATGAAGCCGGGCCGGTCACGGCGTCGGACGGGGCGGTGGTGGGCGGGGAAAGCCCGGCTACTGTGGTGGACATGCGTCTCCACGTCGTCGACCACCCCCTGGTCGCCCATAAGCTCACCACGCTGCGCGACCGCCGCACCGACTCCCCGACCTTCCGGCGGCTCGCCGACGAGCTGGTCACCCTGCTCGCCTACGAGGCCACCCGGGACGTGCGCACGGAGCAGGTCGACATCGTGACTCCCGTCGCCTCCACCACCGGCGTCAAGCTCTCCCACCCGCGCCCGCTGGTCGTGCCGATCCTGCGGGCCGGCCTCGGCATGCTCGACGGCATGGTGCGGCTGCTGCCGACCGCCGAGGTGGGTTTCCTCGGCATGGTGCGCGACGAGGAGACGCTCCAGGCGTCCACGTACGCGACCCGGATGCCGGACGACCTCTCCGGGCGGCAGGTGTACGTCCTGGACCCGATGCTGGCGACCGGCGGCACGCTCGTCGCGGCCATCCAGGAGCTCATCAAGCGGGGCGCCGACGACGTCACGGCCGTGGTCCTGCTCGCCGCCCCCGAGGGCGTCGAGGTCATGGAGCGCGACCTGGCCGGCACGCCCGTCACCGTCGTCACGGCCTCGGTCGACGAGCGGCTCAACGAGCACGGCTACATCGTCCCAGGACTCGGGGACGCGGGCGACCGGATGTACGGCGCCGCGGAGTAGCGGTCCAGGATTCCCCGGGCGCAGCCCGGGACCGGGGGGCGGGGGGGGGGGGGGGGTGGGGGGGGGCTTCTTCCGTGTTGAGGGGGGTGGGTCGGGTCTCGCCCGGACGGCCAGTCCCTTGCTCGCCTTCTCCCTCTCGTGTCGCG
>NZ_JBVHPY010000007.1:0-46677 GCF_055567695.1 Streptomyces sp. NPDC026417 | reverse complement strand
TAAAAACCCGGCCAACAAACCACGCCCCCCCTCTCCAATCCTGTGTGGGTACGTACGATCGGGGTGCGGGCGCAGGCGCGGCTCCTTCCCCTCCCCCCCCCCCCCCCCCCGGGACCGGGCTCCCGCGGGAGCCCGGGGCTTCAGCAGGCCTTCTTCGTGGCGGAGGGCGTCGGCTCGGGCCTGGCCAGGACGGCCAGCGCCTTGCCGGCGTCCTCCTTCTCGGTCAGCGCGGTGAAGCCGGT
Source organism: Streptomyces sp. NPDC026417 (assembly GCF_055567695.1). Classification (NCBI taxonomy): domain Bacteria; kingdom Bacillati; phylum Actinomycetota; class Actinomycetes; order Kitasatosporales; family Streptomycetaceae; genus Streptomyces; species Streptomyces sp. NPDC026417. Next base: position 46,435 of record NZ_JBVHPY010000007.1, on the reverse strand, counting down.
GCCGATGATGAGGTCGACCTCGGTGGCCTTGCTGCGGCCGTCGGTCTTCAGCTCGGCGCCGGAGAGCTGCGTGTTCAGCACCGGCAGCGCGGCGGCGGACGCGGCCTTGGCGCCGAGCAGCAGCCCGGGGCCCTCGACCTTCTTGTCGTACGCCTTCGTCGCGTTGCCGACGTCACCGATGCGGAACCCGCGCTTCTTCAGCTCGTCGGCGGTCTTCTTGGCGAGCCCGCTGCGGGGCGTGGCGTTGAAGACGTTGACGGTGATCGTGCCGGGCTCGGGCAGCGCGGCCGCCGCCGGGGACGCCTTGGCCGGGTGTGCCTTCGTGGCGCACTCCGCCTTGGATCCCGCCGCCGCGGCCTCGTCGCCGCCCCCGGTGAAGACGTCGATGAGCTGCAGTGTTCCCCAGCCGATCAACCCCAGCGCGGTGACGGACGCGATGACGAGGAACGCAAGCCTGCGGCGCCCCCGCGGTCGGCGCATCCGCGGGTACTTGTCCCCCGTGATGCGGTACCGGCGGCCCATGCCCGGGGGAGTCAGCATGCTCATGGGCGCAGCGTAGTGCGACTTGGCGACGATAACTACTAAATGATCATTGACGGGGGCTCAGTCCAACCCGAAAGGGTCAACCGGCGGGCCCCCGGCGCTCAGTCCAGCTCGAGAACGCGGGCGTGCAGCACCTGGCGCTGCTGCAGCGCGGCGCGGACCGCGCGGTGCAGCCCGTCCTCCAGATACAGGTCGCCCTGCCACTTCACGACGTGCGCGAAGAGGTCGCCGTAGAAGGTGGAGTCCTCGGCGAGGAGGGTTTCCAGATCCAGCTGGCCCTTGGTCGTCACGAGCTGATCGAGGCGGACCGGGCGCGGCGCGACGTCCGCCCACTGCCGGGTGCTTTCCCGGCCGTGGTCGGGGTACGGCCGGCCGTTTCCGATGCGCTTGAAGATCACACGGAAAGCCTACCGGTCAAGACCTTCCGGGCGCAGCCATGGCGACGGAGTGCAACGCTGGAAAAGACGCCGTATAACCGGGCAAACCGGTAACCGTTCGAGGTTCGCAGGAAGCTGCCGGCGGGGCACGGACCGGCGGGGACCGGGAACAGGGGCCTGACATGACCGACCGCGAGACCGGGCCGACGCTGCCGCCGGAGGCGCAGGAGATCGCCTCCGGGTACGCGTTCGACGGCCCCGCCCTCGACCTGGGCGCCGTGCTCTGGGACGGCCGGTGCCTGCCGGACGCGCAGGTCCGCGTCCCGCTGGCCGTGCTCAACCGGCACGGTCTGGTCGCCGGGGCCACCGGCACGGGCAAGACGAAGACCCTCCAGCTGATCGCCGAACAGCTGTCGGCGCAGGGCGTCCCGGTCTTCCTCGCGGACATGAAGGGCGACCTGTCCGGGATCTCCGTGCCCGGCGAGCCCGGTGGGAAGGTGCGGGAGCGGGCCGGGGACGTACGCCAGGCGTGGACGGCGACCGGGTTCCCGGCCGAGTTCTACGCGCTCGGCGGCCTCGGCCACGGCATCCCGGTCCGCGCCACGGTCACCGGCTTCGGTCCGGTGCTCCTGTCGAAGGTGCTCCAGCTCAACCGGACCCAGGAGCAGTCGCTCGCCCTGATCTTCCACTACGCCGACCAGAAGGGCCTGGAGCTGGTCGACCTGAAGGACCTGCGCGCGGTCGTCACCTTCCTGACCTCCGACGAGGGCCGGCCGGAGCTGAAGGGGATCGGCGGACTGTCGTCCGCGACGGCCGGCGTCATCCTCCGTTCCCTGACCGCCTTCGAGGCGCAGGGCATGAGCCCGTTCTTCGGCGAGCCCGAGTTCGACACCGGCGAGCTGCTGCGCACGGCTCACGACGGCCGCGGGACCGTCTCCGTGCTCGAACTGCCCGGGGTCCAGGACAAGCCGCAGCTCTTCTCGACGTTCCTGATGTGGCTGCTCGCCGACCTCTTCCACGACCTGCCCGAGGTGGGCGACGCCGACCGGCCCAAGCTGGTGTTCTTCTTCGACGAGGCGCATCTGCTCTTCGACGGCGCGTCGAAGGCGTTCCTGGACTCCGTCGCGCAGACCGTCCGGCTGATTCGCTCGAAAGGGGTCGGCGTCTTCTTCGTGACGCAGACGCCCAAGGACGTGCCGGCCGATGTCCTCGGCCAGCTCGGCAACCGGGTCCAGCACGCCCTGCGCGCCTTCACGCCCGACGACCAGAAGGCCCTGAAGGCCACGTCGAAGACGTTCCCGGACTCCCCGTACGACCTGGAGGAGCTGCTCACCCGGCTGGGCACGGGGGAGGCCGTCGTCACCGTGCTGAGCGAGAGGGGCGCCCCGACCCCGGTCGCGGCGACCCGGCTGCGGGCTCCGGAGTCGCTGATGGGCCCGGTGGACCCGGCGGCACTGGACCGTACGGTGCGGGCGTCCTCCCTGTACGGGCGGTACGCGCAGTCGGTGGACCGGGAGTCCGCGTACGAGAGGCTCACGGCCGCGCGGGAGACCGCCGCCGGGGAGGAGGCCGGGACGCGGGAGCCGCGGGCCGCGCGCCCGCAGGGGAGGCGGGGATCCGAGCAGGACACCTCGGTCGTCGGACAGGTCATGGGCAGCGGAGTCTTCCAGTCCCTGGCCCGCTCCCTCGGTACCCGGGTGGGACGCGAGATCACCCGGTCGATCTTCGGCACGGCCCGGCGCCGCCGCTGACCGGGGCGCGTCCACCGGACCGGGCCGGAGCCCGCCCGCGCACGCCCCGAGACCTGTCCCCGCACGCCCTGGGCGGCCGTCCGGGGGAGGACGGCCGCCCGTCGCTCAGTGTCGTCCGTGCTCCTTCCGGGACGTCTGCTCCCGCCGCCGGTCCGGCCCCGGCCGGGACTCGGCCTTGGCCTTGGGCGTGTTGCGCACGGCCTCCGCGCGCAGCAGGGCGTGCAGGATCGCGTAGGGATCGTGGGTCATGGCTGTGTCCTTCGCTCGGTGCTCGTGTTCGCTGATGAGGGATGCGGAACGGTCCGGAGACCGGGCGTCTCAGCAGCGCAGGACCACGCAGCGCAGGACGTGCAGCGCGAGGGCGTACGGGGGTGGCGACGGTACGGCCGGGGGGCCGGCCGCCGGGTCCCGGCGGGCGTCGTCGGCCAGCGGCGCGGGGCGCAGCGGGATCACCAGCCGGTGCCCGTACCGGGCGGGAGGGCGCAGTGCCGTGTCGAGGACGTCGTTCTCGGGGCCGCCCGTCTCCACGGCGGCGGTGGCGGGCGGCTCGGCCGCCGACCCGGGGTGCGGGCCGGCCGCGAGCATCGCGACGACCAGGAGGAGGAGGATCCGCAGCCAGGTGCGCCGGGCGGCGGCCGGGGGCCGCGGCGGGGGAGCGAGCGGTACGGCGGGCGGGTCCGCCCGGTCGGGAGCGCCCGCCGTGCCCACCCGAGTGCACGGCGGGGCGCTCGTGGGAGTTCCGGTGGGAGCCCCCGTGTGAGCCCCGCCCCGCGCTCGTACGCACCGGCGCAGCGGGTGCGGTGGCGGCGGGGTGGGGCTCATGAGAGGTGATGTCCCCCCGGGAGGCGGTGGCTTCATCGGTTCGGCGGCCGGAACCGCCCTCTTGGCCTACGGGGCCGGCGCCCGTCGGCGGGCGCCGGCCGTCAGAGGGCGCGGGGGACCAGGCGGGCCCGTGAGCGGATCCGGAACGCCGTGACGATCTCCGTGACGCCGACCGCGAGGAGCCAGCAGCCGCCGACGACGGCCAGGACGGCGACCGACTCGAACGGCGAGACGATCAGCACGATGCCGGCGAGAAGGCTGACGATCCCCAGGAAGATCTGCCAGCCGCGGGCCGGCACGGTCGGGTCCGAGGCGGCGGCCAGCGTCTGGGTGATCCCGCGGAACAGCCAGCCGATGCCGATCCACAGCGCCAGCAGCAGGATCGACTGCATCGCGCCGCGGAAGCAGAACAGGCCCAGCAGGATGGACAGCACGCCGCTGATGAACGCCATGACGCGCAGCGAGGTCGCCGCGTGCGTCCCGAAGGCGGCGACGAGCTGCAGGATCCCGCTGAGGACCAGGTAGATGCCGAAGAGCACACCGGCCGCGAACAGGGTCGCCTCCGGCCAGGCCAGCACCATGATGCCGAGGACCAGCGCGGCGATGCCCGCGACCAGGACGGCCTGCCAGGCGGCCCGCGACAGGAAGTGCAGGGGGCCTTCGGTGCTCTCGGGGCGGCCGGGGGTGTCGCCCGGGGGCAGGTGGTCGCCCCTCGGGTCACGGGCGGCGTGGACCCGGCGGTCGTCGTACTCCGGACCCCGTGGGGAGCCGTTGGGTGCCTCGGTCATGCCTCATGCTCCGGCCGGGTACGCGCGAGCCGCCACCGGACGCGGTCCAGGCGACTGACGCCGCCCCCGCGCCGGGGGTGCCTCGGCCGGGGAGGACGCCGGGACGGTCCCCGGTCACCGCCCGGTGGAGCCGGCCGCCTTCGCCGCCTTCGCCGCCGCCTTCATCTCCTGCTTGTGGGCCCGCACCTTGGTCAGCGACTCCGGGCCGGTGATGTCGGCGACCGACCGGAAGGCGTCCGGCTCCCCGTACGCGCCCGCGGCCTCGCGCCAGCCCTCGGGGCGCACGCCCAGCTGCTTGCCGAGCAGCGCGAGGAAGATCTGCGCCTTCTGGGTCCCGAAGCCCGGGAGTTCCTTCAGCCGCCGCAGGAGTTCCGCACCCGTGCCGACGCCCTCCCACACCGCGCTCGCCTCCCCGTCGTAGTGCTCCACGAGGTACTGGCACAGCTGTTGGATGCGCTTGGCCATCGAGCCGGGGTAGCGGTGCACGGCGGGCTTCTCCGAGAGCAGCGCGGCGAAGGCCTCGGGGTCGTGCGCGGCGATCTCGTGCGCGTCGAGGTCGTCCTTCTCCAGCCGCTGCGCGATCGTGTACGGGCCCGCGAACGCCCACTCCATCGGAACCTGCTGGTCCAGCAGCATCCCGACGAGGGCGGCGAGGGGGCTGCGCCCGAGCAGCTCGTCCGCTTCGGGCTGCTGGGCGAGGTGAAGAGTGGCGTCCATGCCTCGATGATCGCCCGCCCGCCCGCCGCACGCCTCTCCGGGTCGGGGCGGGGCGCCCTCCCGCCGATCCGTCCGCCGATCCGTCCGGTCCGCGGGTCCGCGGTTCAGACCGTGGCGCGCCAGTACCCCAGCGCGTTCACCCGTTGCTTGGGCACGGCCAGCTCTTTGCGCACGTACGCCGTGAGGGCGCGGGTGGTGGCCGTGTCGCAGGCGATCCAGACGTACGGCTCGGGCTCCTCCCGCAGGACTCCGGGGAGGTCCTCCTTGACCCGGTCGACCAGTCCGGCGCCCCCGTCGAGGCGCGGCACGGCGTGCAGTTCGTGACGCCCGGGCACGGTCCGCACCGGGAGCCCGCCCGTCCCGGCGGAGGGCTCCTCGTCCGTCTCGAACCAGATCGTCGCCGGGGTCCGGCCCATCGCGTCGAGCAGCGAGTTGAGGGCGGGCAGCGACGCCGGGTCGCCCACGGCGAAGACGCGCGAGGGCGTCGGCCGGGGTGCGGTGAAGCCCGTACCCTGCACGGTCGCCTCGATGGTGTCCCCGGGCTTCGCGGCCCGCGCCCAGTCGCTCGCGCGGCCCTCGTGCAGGGCGAACTCCAGGCTGAACGTCCCGGCCGCCGGATCCGGGTCGACCAGGGTGTACGCCCGCTGGTGCGGCTTGCCGGCGTTGTCGAACCACAGCCGGACCCACATGGTCGGATGGACGCCGGTCGCCGCGAGCAGGCCGCCGTCGGTGAGGTGCACCCTCCGGTACCGCGGGGTGACGTCCTCCGCCCCCGTCACCGTGCACTCGAAGTTCTTGGCGCCCAGCAGCCTGAGCACCGCACCCTCCCAGCCGTGCCCCTGCCCCATGGTGTCTCCGCTCTTCACGCTTCGCGTACGATTCCGCCGCAATCGCAGTTAGGTTAGCCTAACCTGAAGAGACTGGGGATGGACCGTGAGCAGCGAGATCTACCGTGACGCCTGGGGCATCCCCCATCTGCGTGCGGACAGCGCGCGCGAACTCGCCCGTCTCCAGGGGCGGGTCACCGCGAGGGACCGGGCCTGGCAGCTGGAGGTCGAGCGGCACCGTGCCCAGGGCACCTCCGCGGCGTTCCTCGGGCCCGAGTCCCTCGGCTGGGACCGCTTCGTCCGCCGGGCGCGCGTCGACGACACCGCACGCCGCTGCTTCGCCGCCCTGGCGGAACAGGACCCCGAGACCGCCGACTGGATCCGCGCGTACACCGACGGCGTCAACGAGGGCCTGCCCGAAGGCGCCCGCCGCGCACCGGAGTTCGCGGCCGCGGACCTCGCCCCCGGCCGGTGGGAGCCCTGGACCCCGCTGGGCGTCTGGCTCGGCGCACACATCCTCTTCGTCGGCTTCCCCGCCAAACTGTGGCGCGAGGAGGTCGTGCGGCGGCTCGGCGCCGACGCGGTCGGTCTCTTCGCCACCGACGGCCCCGCCACCGTCGGCAGCAACGGCTGGCTCCTCACCGGCGAACGCACCGCCACCGGCCGACCGCTCATCGCGGGCGACCCGCACCGCTTCATCGAGGAACCCGGGGTCTACCAGCAGATCCGCCTGGCCTGCCCGGAGTTCGACGTCGTAGGCCTCGCCGTGCCGGGCGTCCCGGGCATCGCCCACTTCGCCCACACCGGCACGGTCGCCTGGGCCATCACCAACGCGATGGCCGACTACCAGGACCTCTACCGCGAACGGCTGCGGCGCACCCCTTCCGGCGTCGAGGCCCTCGACCCGGACGGTGCGTGGCGCCCGGCGTCCCGCCACGTCGAGACCGTCGAGGTGGCCGGCGGGCAGCCGGTGGAGGTCGAGGTCGTGGAGACCCGGCGCGGCCCGGTGGTCATCGGGGGACCGGACGCCGAGGGTCCCGAACAGGCCGTCAGCCTCCGCTGCCCGCCGCGCGTGACCCGCGACCTGGGCTTCGGCGCGCTCCTTCCGCTGCTGCGCGCCCGCCGCGTCGCCGACGTGGACCGCGCCCTCGACCGCTGGGCCGAACCCGTCAACGTCGTCCAGGCCGCGGACACCGAGGGCGGCCTGCTGCACCGGGTCGCCGGAAAGGTGCCGGTGCGCGGCGCGGACAACCGCACACGACTCGTGCCCGCCTGGGAGCCCGGCCACGAGTGGCGGGGCTGGCACCCCATGCCCCGCGGCACCGTCGACGACGGCATCGCCGTCATGGCCAACCAGCGGGGCCCGGCGGCCCCCCTCGGCACCGAGTTCGCCGCGCCGCACCGCGCCGACCGCATCCGCTCCCTGCTCGGCGCCCGCAGCACCTGGTCCGCGCCGGACATGGCGGCCGTGCACACCGACACGCTGCTCCCCTCGGCCGCCCCGCTGCTGGCACGTCTCGCCGCCCTCGACGAGACCGCCCTGGGCCCGGGCGCCGCCGCCGTGCGCGAGCAACTCCTCTCCTGGGACCGGCACATGGACGCCGACAGCACCGGCGCGGCGGCCTACGCGGCGGTCCGGGGCGCGGTCGTACGGCGGCTGGCGGCCCACCCCGCCCTGGCCTGCCTGACCGATCCGCCGGCCTACCCGGAGATCTTCCGCCCCTGGCTCGCCCTCACGGTCCGCGTCGGCTACGCCCTGGAACACCTGCTCACCGCACCGGAGTTGTACGGGGTCGACCGTGCCGCGCTCGTCCGGCAGGCACTGGAGGAGACCGCCGCCCCGACGTCCCGGACGGACCCGGCCGGCAGCACGGCGGGTGCCCGGGACACCACCTGGGGCGACACGCACCGCCTCGCCCCGTGGCGTGCGCTCCCCACCGGCGCGGACGAGGAACCCGGCCTGTCCGGGGACCACGACTGCGTGCTGTGCACCTCCGCCGTGCCCGGCGTCACCGACCGCGCCGCGCGCGGGCCCGCCGCCCGTTACGTCTGGGACCTCGCGGACCGCGAGAACAGCCTCTGGGTCGTCCCCTTCGGCGCCTCGGGCGTCCCCGGAACACCCCATCACCGCGACCAACTCCCCTTGTGGCTCAAGGGAGATCTCGCCCCGGTCGTCACCGACTGGAACCGCCTGACGAAGGAGAACGATGACCACTGAGCCGTACGCGGCCTCCCGCGAAGCCGTCCACGAGCAGCACGTCGAGGGCTTCGGCACCGTCCGCATCCTGCCCCTCGACCCGCATGCCGACCTGGACGTGGTGCACGCCTGGGTGACCGAGGAACGGGCCGCGTTCTGGGGCATGACCGGGTTCACCGCCGAGCAGGTCCTGGAGACCTACGTCCACCTGGACTCGCTCGACACCCACCACGCCTTCCTCGCGGTCAAGGACGGCGAACCGGCCGCGCTGCTGCAGACGTACGAGCCGGACGCCGACCGGGTCGGCGAGTGCTACCGGGTCGAGCCCGGTGACATAGGCGTCCACGTGCTGATCGGCCCGGCCGGAGCCGACGGCGCCCGGCCGGGCCACTCCACCGGGCTGCTGGCCGCCTTCACCGCGTACGTGCTGACCGGCCTGGACCGCACGCGGATCGTGGTCGACCCCGACGAGCGCAACGAGAAGGCCATCGAGCGCTTCCTTCGCCAGGGCTTCGAGGCCGGACCGCTCGTCGTGCTGCCCGAGATCGACCTCCCCGACGTCCACCTGCCGCAGAAGCGCGCCCGGCTCGCCTTCCTCACGAGGGAGTCGGCCCTCGGCGCGGTCCGCGCTCAGTAGCCTGGCCGCATGACGCCCGAAGACCTCGTCCGGCACTACGGCCTGCAGCCGCTGCCCCGTGAGGGCGGCCGCTTCCGGCGGACCTGGGCGGGGCCCGACCGGCCCGACGGCCGCCCCGAAGGGACCGCGATAGTGGCCCTGTTCACCTCCGACGCCGGCGACTTCTCCGCCCTGCACCGGCTGCCCGCGGACGAGGTCTGGCACTTCTACCTGGGCGATCCGCTGGACATGCTGCTGCTCGCCCCGGACGGCGGCGCGCGGACCGTCGTCCTCGGGCCCGACGTGCTCGGCGGCCAGCATCCGCAGTACACCGTGCCCGCCGGCACGTGGATGGGTGCCCGGGTCGCCGCGGCCGGCGCCTGGTCGTTCCTCGGCTGCACGATGGCTCCCGGTTTCACCTACGAGGGCTACGAGCACGGCGACGCCGCCGAACTGACGGCCCGCTACCCCGCCGAGGCGGCGCGCATCACCGCGCTGTGCCGCCCGTGAGCGCCACCGGGGCGCACCCCGCGTCCGCGCTGCTCGCCGGTCAGGTGGCCCTCGTCACCGGCGCCGCGGGCGGGATCGGGCGGGGCATCGCGCTGCGGTTCGCCCGGGCCGGGGCGGCGGTCGCGGTGCACCACCGGACCCGCCGGGCGGACGACGTCGTCGCCCGGATCCGCGCGTCCGGCGCCGAGGCGATCGCGCTGCGGGCCGATCTCACCGACGAGGACGCCTGCCGGCGGCTGGTCCGGGAGGCGGCGGACTGGGGCAGGGAGCTGCAAACCGGTGCGGGCCGCGCGCCGGGCGGGCTGACCGCGCTGGTCAACAACGCGGGCGTGCAGCCCACCCAGGCGCTGCCGGGCATGTCCGGGGCCGACTGGCGGTCGGTCGTCGACACCAACCTGTCGAGCGTCTTCGCCTGCACCCAGGCGGCGGCGGAGCTGATGAGCGCGCACGGCGGCGGCACGATCACGCACATCGCCTCCATCGAGGCCGCCCACCCCGCCCCCCACCACGCCCACTACGCGGCCTCCAAGGCCGCCGTCGTCGTGCACGCCCGCTCCGCGGCCCTGGAGTACGGGCCGCACGGCATTCGGGTCAACTCCGTCTCGCCCGGCCTGATCGACCGCGAGGGACTCGCCGACGCCTGGCCCGACGGGGTGCGGCGCTGGCGGCGGGCGGCGCCCACCGGAAGGCTGGGCCGCCCCGAGGACGTCGGCGACGCCTGCGTGTTCCTCGCCTCGCCGCTGGCGTCCTGGATCACCGGCCACGACCTGGTGGTGGACGGCGGGGTGTCGGCCCGCCCCACGTGGTGAGCACACCGCGGCGGGCCCCCGTGCGGAAGGGGGCACGCGGACCTCGGCAAGCGCTGAGCGCCGGGCCGCGTGCCTCCGTATCTAGGGAGGACGCCGGTGTCCCCGCCACGGACTCCGGCGGACACGGACACCGGACACACGACAGGAACGACCCGGACGCCCGGCCGTCGGACGCCGGGCGCCGCATACGGAGACGTGACGTGGGCCTACGGCGAGCAGCTCGGCGGGCGGAAGGACGCGATGGCGGACGGGACGGAGGACGCGACGCGCGGTACGGCACGGGACGCCGCGGAGGTGCCGGAGCCGGGCGGGGACGGGACGGCGCCCGGCCCCGAGGGCGCGCCCTTCGCGGCCTGGTGCTGCTGGGCGCCGTGCTGGTCCTGCTCCTCCTCGGCGGGGCGGGTTCCGCGTCCGCGCACGCCGCCCTCAGTGAGACCGACCCCCGGGACGGAGCCGTCCTCGACTCCGCCCCCCGCCACCTCACCCTGACCTTCACCGAGCCGGTCGGGCTGCTCGACGACTCCGTCCGCGTGATCGACCCGGACAACCGGCGCGTCCGCACCGGCGAGCCGGGACACGCGGACGGCCGCTCCGAGACGGCCCGGGTGACCCTGCCGCGCAAGCTCGGCACCGGCACCTACACGGTGGCCTGGAGGTTCGTCTCGGCGGACAGCCACCCCGTCGTCGGAGCGTTCACCTTCTCGGTCGGCGAACCCTCGCCGACCAGCGCCGTCCTGCCGACCGAGGGGGCCGCCGGCACCGTCGCCGGCACGCTGTACGACGCCGCCCGCTACCTCGGCTACGCGGCGGTGGCCCTGCTCCTCGGCACGGTCGCGTTCACCGCGGTCACCCGCACCGGTCCGCAGCGGGCCCTGGTGACGGGCGGCTGGTGGGCCCTGCTCGTCTCCACCGTCGCGCTGCTGCTGCTGCGCGGCCCCTACGAGCGGGGAAGCGGCCCGGCCACCGCCTTCGACCCCGCCACCCTGGCCGCCACCCTGACGAGCCGGCCGGGGGCGGCGCTGCTGGCCCGGCTGGTGCTGCTGGCCGTCGCGGCCCTGCTTCCGCTGCGGATCCCGGGTCGGGACGCCCGGGCGGCCGGAAAGGGCACGCCGGCCGTGACGGGGCTCCTCGCCGTGGCTCTGGCGTCGACCTGGGCCGCCGCCGAACACGCCTCCGCGGGCATCCAGGTGCCGGTCGCCATGGTGTCCGCCGTCCTGCACCTGCTGGCGATGTCGGTCTGGCTGGGCGGTCTTGCGGCCCTGCTGACCGCGCTCCACCGGGAGCCCGAGGCGCTCCCCGGCGCTGCGGTGGCCCGCTTCTCCCGTCTCGCGTTCGCGGCCGTCTCCGTCCTGGCCGTCACCGGCGCCTACCAGTCCTGGCGCGGCCTGGGCTCCTGGAACGCCCTCACCACCACGTCGTACGGCAGGATCCTGTCGGCCAAACTGGTGGCGGTCCTCCTCGTGCTCGCCGTGGCGGCGTACTCGCGTCGCTGGACGGCACGGCTGATGACGTCCGGGGCTCCCACCGGGGCGGGTCGGCTCCCGGCGGAGCGGGCGGTGGCCGCGGACCGGCCGACGGCGGCCCCGGCACGCGTCCCGGAACCGGCGGTTTCGGCACGCGTCCCGGAACCGGTGGGCGGGCGCGCGCACGCCGGCACCGGTGCGGATCCGGCCCGTTCCCCGGCTGCCGACGGGCCGACCGGCGACGGCCCGGAGTCCGCTTCCGCCCGTGGCGCGGAGTCGCTTTCCGCCCGCGGCCAGGAGTCGCCTTCCGCCCCTGGCCCGGAGGCCACGTCCGCCGGCGGGGCGGAAGTCCCGTCCGGAGACGGGCCGGGAAGGCCGGAGGAACCCGCCGCACCGGACCCGGACCCGGACCCGGTGCCGGACCCGGGACCGCACCGCCGTGCCCTGCGCCGTTCCGTCCTGGCCGAGGTCACCATCGGCATCGTGGTGCTGGTGATCTCCACCGTGCTCACCGGGACCCAGCCCGGCCGCGCGGCCGAGGAGACGGCGCAGGCCGCGGCCGGACAGCCCGCCGACACCAGCACCGTGATCCCCTTCGACGTCGGCACGCGGGGCGGCCACGGCAAGGTCCAGCTCGACCTGGCGCCCGGCCGGGTGGGCGAGAACACCGTCCAGGCCGTGGTCTTCGGCCCCGACGGCGGCATCGCCACCGTCCCCGAACTGCGCCTGACCTTCACGCTGGCCGAGCGGAGGATCGGCCCGCTGGACGCCGGGCTCACCGACCGGGGCGGCTACTGGGGCACGGACGGCATCACCCTCCCGCTGCGCGGCACCTGGACGATGAAGGTGACGGTGCGCACGACCGACATCGACCAGGTCACCGTGTCCAAGAAGGTGCGGATCGGCTGACGGGAGCGGGGCCCGCCGGGCTCACCGCACCGGCAGGCCCTCCCGGGCGAGCAGCCCGCGCATGGCCTCGGCGGCCCGCACGGCGGCGTCGGCACAGCAGTTGTTGAACAGCACGTGGACCCGCTTGGCCCGGTCGGCAAGCCGGGACACCCGGGGCACCCACTCGGCCAGTTCACCGTCGGTGTACGCGTGGCGGAACCGGTCCTCCTTGCTGCCGGTCCCCCAGGCCTCGTTCCGGCCGTGCATGCGGACGAGGGCCAGTTCGGGCGAGGTGACGGGGGTGACGGGCGGGACCGACACGCTCAGCGTCTGCACCATGTCCACGGCGACGGCGGACATGCCGAGGTCCGTGAGCAGGCCCGCGGTGCTGTCGTGGCGTCCCTCCCGCCACCATCCCGGATGCCGGAACTCCACGGCGACGGGCCAGCCCGCCGTACGGACCGCGCACTCCCGGAGGAACGTCTCGGAGCGCTCCCCGGGCGCGAACCACGGCGGGAACTGGAACAGCACGCTCCCCAGCCGGTCGGTCCGCCGCAGCGGCCCGAGTGCGGCGGCGAACCGCGCCCACACCTCGTCGAGCAGCCCGGCGTCCGGCGTCCCCCGCCCCACGCGCCCCCGCAGGTCGGCGGGGAGCGCGCCGTCCCGCGTCGGGTGTCCGGTGAGCAGCGAGAACGCCTTCACGTCGAACACGAACCCCGCGGGGGTCCGCTCGCACCACAGCAGACTGTTCCGCTCGCCGGGCAGCGCGTAGTAGGAGGAGTCGACCTCCACCACGGGGAACCGGCCGGCGTAGTGCCGGAGCCGCCCCTCCGCGTCCCGCCACCCCGGGGGATACCAGCCGCTGCCCACGAGGGACCGGTCCGTCCACGAACAGGCCCCCACCAGAATCTCGCCCATGGACCACCGGCTACCCCGCCGTACCGACGGGAAGGCTGCGGCAAAAGGGATAAAACGCCATCAGGCGGCTACGGTCGACGGGTGAGCAACATCAAGGAGAGGGCGGAGGGCGCGGGGCCGTTCACGACCCGGCTGACCTGGAGTCCCCGGGGCGGCGGTATCGCGGTCTGGGAGTCGCGGCGGGCCCGCAAGCGGGGACTGCTCACCGTGCGGGCCGCGGGAGAGTCCGAGCCGCGCTCCCGGAAGGCCGACAGCGCCTCGGTGGTCCGTCTGCGCAGGCTGAACGTCATCGCCGCGAGCGCGTTCGTGGTCGGTGGCGGCCTGTTCGCCCTCGGGGCGGGCCTCGCGCAGTTCGGCCGGGGCGACCACACGGCAGTCTGGATCTACTTCGTCGGCGGTCTCTTCTTCAACACGGGCGGCTACGCGTCACTGCTCCAGGCCGTCAACACCCCCCGCCGGGACGGCGGAGCCGGGGCGCTCACCACCGGGCGCTGGGCATGGTGGAGCTACGAGCCCGGCCGGATCGACTGGCTCAGCACCTTCGTGCTGTTCGTGGGCACGCTCGTGTTCGGCGTCAACCTGCTGAGTTCCCTGCTGCAGGGGCTGTCGGTGCAGCAGGTGAACAGACTGGTCTGGGCCCCCGACGTGGTCGGGTGCATCCTCTTCCTGGTCTCGGGCCACCTCGCCCTGATGGAGGTCTGCCACGGCCGGTGGGGCGTCCGTCCCCGCGACCTCGGCTGGTGGATCGTCGCGGTCAACCAGGTCGGCTCGGTCCTCTTCATGGTCTCCGCGCTGGCCGACTTCACCCGCCCCGCGACGGGAAGCGCCGTGAACGTCGACATCGCCAACTGGGGCACCCTGGCCGGAGCCCTGTGCTTCTCCGTCGGCGGGGTGCTCCAGCTCTTCGAGCACCCCTGACCGGCCCGCGGCAGGAGAACCCCAACGTCGAAGGGCCCCGCTGCAAGCAGCGGGGCCCTTCGACGTTAGTGCCCGGTGAGGCACTGGCGGAGGATACGAGATTCGAACTCGTGAGGGGTTGCCCCCAACACGCTTTCCAAGCGTGCGCCCTAGGCCTCTAGGCGAATCCTCCGCGGCAAACAATACAAGACGTTGAGGAGTGCTCGCGAACTCGTTCTCCCCGCCAGGATCAGGTAACCTGTGCGGAGCCCCTCACGTGGCGCTATCTGACTGAACTCCCCCAGGGCCGGAAGGCAGCAAGGGTAGGTCGGCTCTGGCGGGTGCGTGGGGGGCGTCTGCGTTCCCGGGGCAGGGGCCCGGACCGGTGGGGACCGGGCGGTGCCGGAGGGGCGGGCGGGTCCGGAGCGAAGGCGCTTCCGGGCGGTCCGGGTTGTCGGTGGGCGCCTATAACCTCGTATGCGTGTCGTCTCTCGCGCTGTACCGCCGCTATCGCCCGGAGTCGTTCGCCGAGGTCATCGGGCAGGAGCATGTCACCGACCCGTTGTCGCAGGCGCTGCGGAACAACCGGGTCAATCACGCGTACCTGTTCAGCGGTCCGCGCGGGTGCGGTAAGACGACGAGCGCGCGCATCCTCGCCCGCTGTCTGAACTGCGAGCAGGGCCCCACCCCGACGCCGTGCGGCACGTGCCAGTCCTGCCGCGACCTGGCGAGGAACGGCCCGGGCTCCATCGACGTCATCGAGATCGACGCCGCGTCCCACGGAGGCGTCGACGACGCCCGTGACCTGCGGGAGAAGGCCTTCTTCGGCCCCGCGAGCAGCCGGTACAAGATCTACATCATCGACGAGGCCCACATGGTCACGCCGGCCGGCTTCAACGCACTGCTGAAGGTGGTCGAGGAGCCTCCGGAGCACCTCAAGTTCATCTTCGCCACGACCGAGCCCGAGAAGGTCATCGGCACGATCCGGTCGAGGACGCACCACTACCCCTTCCGGCTGGTGCCGCCCGGCACCCTGCGGAGCTACCTGGGCGAGGTCTGCGCCAGCGAGGGCATCCCCGTGGAGGACGGCGTCCTTCCGCTGGTCGTGCGGGCCGGTGCCGGTTCCGTGCGTGACTCCATGTCCGTCATGGACCAGCTGCTCGCCGGAGCGGGCGACGCGGGTGTGACATACGCCATGGCCACCTCCCTGCTCGGCTACACGGACGGGTCGCTGCTGGACTCCGTGGTCGAGGCCTTCGCCTCCGGTGACGGCGCCGCGGCCTTCGAGGTCGTCGACCGCGTCATCGAGGGCGGCAACGACCCCCGCCGCTTCGTGGCCGACCTGCTGGAGCGGCTGCGGGACCTGGTGATCCTGGCGGCCGTGCCGGACGCCGCGGAGAAGGGGCTCATCGACGCCCCCGCCGACGTCGTGGAGCGCATGCAGGCCCAGGCGGGTGTCTTCGGAGCCGCGGAGCTGAGCCGCGCCGCCGACCTCGTCAACGAGGGCCTGACGGAGATGCGCGGCGCCACCTCGCCGCGGCTCCAGCTCGAACTCATCTGCGCGCGCGTCCTGCTTCCCGCCGCCTACGGGGACGAGCGGTCCGTCATGGCCCGGCTCGACCGGATCGAGCGCGGCGTGCAGGTGTCCGGCGGCGGCCCGGGTCCGGCCATGGGCTACGTGCCCGCGCCCGGCCCCGACGCGCACGGCGCGGTCGCCGGGACCGGCGCGCCACTGCCGCACGGGACACCGGCCGGCGGCGCCGCCGTGCCGCCCGGCGCCGGTGCCGCGGCGGCCCGGGCCGCGGTGCGGTCGGCCGGGGCACCCGCACCCGCGACGGACACCGGCACCCCGGCCCCCGCCCCGGTCCAGCCGGATCCCGTACCCGCCCCGGCCCCCCAGCCCGCCCCGGCGCCCACGGCCCAGCAGCCGGCACCGGCCGCCCCCGCCCAGCAGCCCGCCGGACCCGCCCCCGGCGCCTGGCCCGCCGCGACCGCCGCGGGCGGCGGCGGACGGCGCCCCGGCGGCTGGCCGACGGCCACGCCCGCGGGCGGCGGACCGACCCCGCCGAGCCCGGCCGCGACCCCGCCCGCGCCGGCGGCCCCCACCGCACCGGCCGCCCCCGCGGCTCCCGCACCCGCCGCCGCGGCCCCGGCATCCGCTCCGGTGCCCGGCGGCCCCGACCCCCGCACCCTCTGGCCGAACATCCTGGAGGCGGTGAAGAACCGCCGCCGCTTCACCTGGATCCTGCTCAGCCAGAACGCGCAGGTGACGGGCTTCGACGGCACGACGCTCCAGATCGGCTTCGTGAACGCGGGCGCCCGGGACAACTTCGCGAGCAGCGGCAGCGAGGACGTCCTGCGGCAGGCACTGGCCGAGCAGTTCAACGTCCAGTGGAAGATCGACGCCATCGTCGATCCCTCCGGCGGTTCGGCACCGCCGCCCGCCCCGGGCCCCGGGCTCGGCGGCGGTGGATACGGCGGTGGACCGGCCGCCCCCCGCCCCGCACCGCAGCAGCCGTCGCCGGCGGCCCGCCCCGCCCCGGCCCAGGGCTCCGGATCCCCGGGCGCCCCGGCGTCCGCGAGACCCGCCCCGCCCTCCGCGGAGGTGCCCCCGCCCGTCTCCCCCGAGGACGACACCCCCGAGGACGACGACCCCGACATCGACGAGTCCGCCCTCTCGGGGCACGACCTGATCGTCCGCGAGCTCGGGGCGACGGTCGTCGAGGAGTTCTCGCACGAATAGGCCCGTCCCGCGGGCCCGTCGGGGCGCCGGGGCCGGTGTCCGCACGGCACCAAGCGTGCCGGAGCCGCCGTGCCGGGAGCGCCCGCGGCCCGTGCCCGGGGCGGCCCGCCCCCTCGCCTCTCGGAGGATCCCACCAACGCCGGCGGGTCCGCGCCTCGGAATCCTCTACAAGGTCACCCGCCGGGGACGGCTAGGCTGACCCCCGTGAAGGTCCTTGTCATCGGTAGCGGCGCCCGCGAACACGCCCTGTGCCACTCCCTGTCCCTCGACCCCGACGTCACCGCCCTGCACTGCGCTCCCGGGAACGCAGGCATCGCGGAGGTGGCCGAGTTGCACCCGGTCGACGCCCTCGACGGCGCCGCCGTGGCCGCGCTGGCCACCCGGCTCGGTGCCGAGCTGGTGATCGTGGGCCCGGAGGCCCCGCTCGTCGCGGGCGTCGCCGACGCCGTGCGCGAGGCGGGCATCCCCTGCTTCGGTCCCTCGAAGGAGGCGGCCCGGCTGGAGGGCTCCAAGGCCTTCGCCAAGGACGTCATGGCGGGCGCGGGAGTCCCCACGGCGCGCTCCTACGTGTGCACGACGCCCGACGAGGTCGAGGAGGCGCTCGACGCCTTCGGCCCCCCGTACGTCGTGAAGGACGACGGCCTCGCCGCGGGGAAGGGCGTCGTCGTGACCGACGACCTCGAAGCCGCCCGGGCGCACGCGAACGCCTGCGACCGGGTCGTCATCGAGGAGTTCCTCGACGGCCCCGAGGTCTCCCTCTTCGCGGTCACCGACGGCGAAGCCGTCGTCCCGCTCCAGCCGGCCCAGGACTTCAAGCGCGCCCTGGACGGCGACGAGGGTCCGAACACCGGCGGCATGGGCGCGTACTCCCCCCTGCCCTGGGCGGACCCGAAGCTGGTCGACGAGGTCATGGAGACGGTCCTCCAGCCGACGGTCGACGAGCTGCGCCGCCGCGGCACCCCGTTCTCCGGCCTGCTCTACGCCGGTCTGGCGATCACCAGCCGCGGCGTGCGGGTCATCGAGTTCAACGCCCGCTTCGGCGACCCGGAGACCCAGGTGGTCCTGGCCCGCCTGAAGACCCCGCTCGCCGGGCTCCTGATCGCCGCCGCCACCGGCAACCTCGCCTTCCTCCCGCCGCTGCGCTGGAGTGACGACGCGGCGGTCACGGTCGTCGTGGCCTCGCACAACTACCCGGACACCCCGCGCACCGGCGATCCGATCACCGGCCTCGACGAGGTCGCCGCCCAGGACGCCCCGCACGCCTACGTCCTGCACGCCGGGACGAAGCGCGACGGCGACGCCGTGGTGAGCGCCGGGGGCCGCGTGCTGTCGGTCACGGCCGTCGGCGGCGATCTCACCCAGGCCCGGGACCGCGCCTACGCGGCGGTCGCCCGCATCGGCCTCGACGGATCGCAGCACCGCACGGACATCGCGGCCAAGGCGGCCGCGGAGGCGTAACCGCGGCCGACGGCCGGCCACCACCGCCACTCTCCGTCACGCGCGACCGATGTGACCAGGCCCTGGATCCCCCTTGGGATCCGGGGCCTGATCGTTGCCCACTGTCATCCACCTCTCCCCAAAGCCATTCCATCGAGTGACCGATGCCCCATCCGGCTGACTGGGGCCGAGGCCCCAACTAGGGTGCGGCGCAAGCGTTCCGGCACTTGGCCCACCGGCATTGCGATGTCGGTGGCGGGTGCCACAGTGGGGGGATGAGCAACGTCAGCGCATGCCCCGGCGCCGACCGTGACAGCCAGTGTCACGGCGGGCCCCGGGCGAGACGGTAGGGGGTGGCATCCGGTCGTGACCGGTATGGGTGTGGAGGTGGGCGTGCAAGCAGCGCGCTCCCGGGCTCTCGCCGTGCTGCGGGTCCGCAGCCGGGCGCTGGCCGTCGCCCTGCTGCCCGCGGCCGTCGCCGTCGTGCTGCTCGTCGGCGGGACCACCGACCGGCTCACCGGCTCGGGCTGGGGAACCGCCCGCTGGATCGTCTCGGTCCTCGCCGTCACCGTGCTCCTGGCGGCCGCCGCCATCGCGCTGATGGTCTCCCGGGCCCGCCCGGCGATGAGCCCCACGGTCGACATCGCCGAGAGCTCCGCGCCCGACCTGTACCGGATGGTGCGCGACCTGGCCGACCGGCTCGACGTCCCGGTCCCCTCCGCGATAGCGCTCACCCCGGACTGCGACAGCTGGCTGGAGGACCGCACCCACCCGGCCCACGGCAACCGCCTGCCGGCCCTGAGCGGCGGCTTCGGCACGGCCCGCAGGTACGCGTACCGGCGCGGTACCGCCACCCCCGTCCTGGTCATCGGCTCGCCGTTCCTGTGGTGGATGCGCGTGGGGGAGTTGCGCGCGGTCCTCGCCCCGGTCGTCGCGGGCACGGGTCCCTCCGCCCACCCGGACATAGCCGCGGCCCGCCGTTTCGTACGGGGCCTGGACGCGGCCGTGGCCGAGACCTCCGCGCCGACCCGCGGCCCCCTGGTCCGTCCGGTGCTCGGCGGCGCCGGCTGGGTGGCGCGCCTGCTCCTGCGCAGCTGCCGCGGCCATGCGGCGGAGATGGAGCGGGGGGTGGCGGCAGCCGCCGCCGAGCGCGCCCAGGCCGTGGACTACGGCCTGCGGATCGTCGCCCAGGAACAGGTGGGGCTGGCGTACGCGGGCTGGGACCGGCTGCTGACCCGGGTCGCGCTGCCCGCCTGGCGGATGGGCCGCTGGCCCTCCCGACTGGACGCGGGCGTCGTCGCGGCCCTCACCGAACTCTCGCGGCGCGACCGCCTCGCGGAGGGCTTCACCTCGCGGCTGGGCGAGCGCCCCGCCTGCGACCTGCTCGAGGAGCCCGGCACCGTCGACGAGGCGGCCTCCCTGCTCGCCGCCCGCCTCTTCCACGGCGGGCCCGCCGAGCGCGGACCCGACTGGGCGCCGGTGAACTGGCAGGAGTATCCGGAGGAGGTCGTCGACCGCAAGTGGCGGACCGACGCCGCCCGCCTGCACCGCGTCCTGGACGCCCAGGGCGTCCGGCCCTCCACGTCCCCGGCCGCACCCGACGCCGGGCCCACCCTGTCCCGGGTCATGGACCACCTGACGACCGCACCGGCCGAGGGGACCGGCCCCGCCACCGCCGTGACGGCCCCGCCGCACCAGGAAGCGGACGAGGACGCCGGCGACGACGGGGGCACAGTCGTCGACGACGAGGACGAGGACCCCCTGGGCAACGAGCGGACGGCCGCGCTGGCGGCGGCGCTCGGCGCGGAGGTCGCGCGCGAGGAGGCCGCGGTGGAGCCCGTCCCCGCCGGCCAGAGCGGCCCCGACAGCGCGCTGTGGGAGGACGGAATGCTTCCCCTCTTCCCGCTGCAACCGCCGCGTACGGGGCGGGAGCTGCTGGCCGACCATGTCACCGCGATGGTCTGCTGCGCCGCGATGGACACGGCGGGTGCGGTGCCGGGGCTCGACTGGCTGGACGGGCCGGCCCTCCTCGTCGAGGGCGAGCGGGCCGCCGACCTGGCTCCCCGCGTCCTGGCCCTCATCGAGTCCGGCGACCCTGCCCCGCTCACCACCTGGCTCCACCAGACAGGCGTCCGCCCGGAAAAACCGGTCCGCCTGGTCTGACCCCGCCCCACCGCCCGGTCGGGCCCACGTTCCGCCACTTCACGTCCACCCCCGGGCCGGCGAACCCTTCACCAACGGGACGGACCCGACGCCCACCAGCGCCCTTGTTCCGGCGGGCGCCGGGCCGGGACGGCGAACCCGGCGCCGACGGGGTGCCGCCCGGGTGGGCCCACTCCCCCGCGCCCACCAGCACCCCTTATCCCGGCTGGCGCCGGGGTGGGACGGCGAACCCGGCGCCGACGGGGTGCCGCCTGCGCCCACCCGTGCCGCCCCTTGCGGCACGCCTGCCCGCAGCTAGGGCCGACCGGCCCCCACCCCGCGCCGCCTGCCCGCAGCTAGGGCCGACCGGGCCCCACCCCGCGCCGCCTGCCCGCAGCTATGGCCGACCGGGCCCCACCCCGCGCCGCCTGCCCGCAGCTAGGGCCGACCGGGCCCCACCCCGCGCCGCCTGCCCGCAGCTAGGGCCGACCGGGCCCCACCCCGCGCCGCCTGCCCGCAGCCAGGGCTGACCGGGCCCCACCCCGTGCCGCCTGCCCGCAGCCGGAGCGGCGCGCGCCCGCAGCCAGAGCCGACCGGGCGCCACCCCACTCCCCGCACGCCCACCCGCAGCTGATGACGCACCGCGTGCCCGCAGCGCAATCCGTACGCGCCCGCAGCCGCCAGTGCACGGAAGGGGCCGTGCCGGTACATCAGATGCCCGTCGAGACGGGGTCACACCCCACCGAGGAACGCTGGTGACGGACGGAGGTGCCAACCGGCGACGGGCGGATGTACCGGCACGGCCCCGACCCACCCACCACCCGCAGCGCACCCGCACCGACAGCGCACCCCCACCGACCACGCACCCGCACCGACCACGCACCCGCACCGACCACGCACCCCCACCGACCACGCACCCGCACCGACCACGCACCCGCACCGACCCCGCCCCCACGCACCCCAGCCGGAGGCCCCCGCTCCGTTAACGCCAATTCGCGACGAACGGTGACGGAGTGCGCGCGTTATGTGATGTGCTGGGACCGATCGCGCACAAGGCAGGAACCGCAACGGTGACGGGGGCACGGAGGAGGGGAGCAGCCATGGGTTCGGAGCAGATCCGCCGCTGGGAGTCCGGAGCCCTGGCGCACGCCGTGACGGACCCCTTCGGCCAGGGCCCGGTCCCCTGGCTCCGCGGCGACGAGCAGTACTTCGGCGACACCGGCCAGGTCGTCCCCTGGTACATCGACCCCGCCGACGACCTCGCCCTGCGCGAGACCGACCCCCGGCACTCCGGCAAGGCCACCACCGTCCCGCACCCCCGCCGCGCCTCCGCCTCCGGCCCCCGCTCCGCCGACGACGTCCGCCGCCAGATCAAGGGGTTCACCTCCACCGGCGCGGCCACCCCCGGCGAGGCCATCGACTTCCACATCACGGTCGACCCACCGCAGGAATTCAGCGTCGACATCTACCGCATCGGCCACTACGGCGGTGACGGCGCCGCGAAGATCACCACCAGCCCCCGCCTCTCCGGCATCGTCCAGCCACCCCCGCTCACCGCCGACCGCACGGTCTCCTGCCACCACTGGTGGCTGTCCTGGCGACTGCAGATCCCGTCCTACTGGACGGTCGGCGCCTACGTCGCCGTACTCACCACGGCCGACGGCTACCGCTCCCACGTACCCTTCACGGTCCGCGACGACCAGCCCGCCGACCTGCTGCTCCTCCTCCCGGACATCACCTGGCAGGCGTACAACCTCTATCCGGAGGACGGCCGCACCGGCGCGAGCCTGTACCACGCGTGGGACGAGAACGGCCGCCTGCTCGGCGAGGCCGACGCCGCGACGACGATCTCCTTCGACCGGCCGTACGCCGGTGCCGGCCTCCCGCTCCACGTGGGCCACGCCTACGACTTCATCCGCTGGGCGGAGCGCTACGGCTACGACCTCGCCTACGCGGACGCCCGCGATCTGCACGCCGGCCGGGTGGACCCCACCCGCTACCGGGGCCTGGTCTTCCCCGGCCACGACGAGTACTGGTCGACGGCCATGCGCCGCACGGCGGAGCGCGCCCGCGACCACGGCAC
Organism: Streptomyces sp. NPDC026417; assembly: GCF_055567695.1. Classification (NCBI taxonomy): domain Bacteria; kingdom Bacillati; phylum Actinomycetota; class Actinomycetes; order Kitasatosporales; family Streptomycetaceae; genus Streptomyces; species Streptomyces sp. NPDC026417. The sequence goes on along the minus strand of NZ_JBVHPY010000007.1, from coordinate 23,907 downwards.
CTCCCTCGTCTTCCTCTCCGCCAACACCATGTACTGGCAGGTGGAGTTGGGCCCGTCCCCGTCCGGTGTCCCCGACCGCCTGCTGACCTGCCGCAAGCGCCGGGGCCCCGGCAAACCGGCGCTCTGGCGCGAGATCGACCGCCCGGAGCAGCAGTTGATCGGCATCCAGTACGCGGGCCGGGTCCCGGAACCACACCCGCTCGTCGTCCGGAACGCCGACCACTGGCTGTGGGAGGCGACCGGCGCGCACGAGGGCGACGAACTCCCGGGCCTGGTCGCCGGCGAGGCGGACCGGTACTTTCCGCGCACCCCGCTCCCCGAGCACCAGGGCCGGATCCTGCTGGCGCACTCCCCGTACGCGGACGGCGAGGGGGTCACCCGCCACCAGGAGACCTCCGTCTACCGCGCGGCGTCCGGCGCCCTGGTCTTCGCGTCCGGGACGTTCGCGTGGTCGCCGGCCCTGGACCGCCCGGGGCACGTGGACGCCCGTGTCCAGCGCGCCACGGCGAACCTCCTCGACCGCATCTGCAAACGCGACTGAGCGGTACCGCCGCACGCCGGTGGCCGCACCGGGCCCGGTCCCCTGTCGTCCACCCGGTGGCCGGAGCCGCCTCCCGCATACGGGAGAATCGAGCCACCTGGGCCCACCCGTCGCCCACCGCCAGCCTCTTCGGGCCCCGCGGGCGCCCCTTTTCTTCAACCACGGGGAGGAACCGTGTCCGGATTCGTCGACAAGCCCGAGCCCCTGCAGGTGCCGGGCCTGGTGCACCTGCACACCGGCAAGGTGCGCGACCTGTACCAGAACGAGGCGGGCGACCTCGTGATGGTCGCCAGCGACCGCATCTCCGCCTACGACTGGGTGCTCCCGGCCGAGATCCCCGACAAGGGCCGCGTGCTGACCCGGTTGTCGCTGTGGTGGTTCGACCAGCTCGCCGACCTGGCCCCCAACCACGTCCTGAGCACCGACCTGCCGCCGGGCGCCCCGGCCGACTGGGCGGGCCGCACCCTGATCTGCAAGTCGCTGCGGATGGTCCCGGTCGAGTGTGTGGCGCGCGGCTATCTGACCGGCTCGGGCCTCGTCGAGTACAACGACTCCCGTACGGTCTGCGGCCTCGCTCTGCCGGAGGGCCTCGTCGACGGCTCGGAGCTGCCCGCCCCGATCTTCACCCCGGCCACCAAGGCGGCGGTCGGCGAGCACGACGAGAACGTCTCGTACGAGGAGGTGGCCCGTCAGGTCGGCGCCGAGACCGCGGCCCAGCTCCGTCAGACGACCCTCGCCGTGTACGCCCGGGCCCGCGACATCGCCCGTGAGCGCGGCATCATCCTGGCGGACACCAAGTTCGAGTTCGGCTACGACGCTGAGACGCTCGTCCTGGCCGACGAGGTGCTCACCCCGGACTCCTCCCGCTTCTGGCCGGCCGACGAGTGGGAGCCGGGCCGTGCCCAGCCGTCGTACGACAAGCAGTTCGTCCGCGACTGGCTGACCTCGCCGGACTCCGGCTGGGACCGCAAGAGCGAGCAGCCCCCGCCCGCGCCGCCCGCGCAGGTCGTGGCGGCGACGCGCGCCAAGTACATCGAGGCGTACGAGCGCCTGACGGGGACGAGCTGGTCCTGAACGCACGAAGAAGCCCCCGGCCTCAGGGCCGGGGGCTTCTTCATGTGGAGCGGACGACGAGGCTCGAACTCGCGACCTCAACCTTGGCAAGGTTGCGCTCTACCAACTGAGCTACGTCCGCACTGCGCCGTGGCGCGACAGCTACTATACCCAACCTTTTCGGTGCCCGGGACGCACCGTCGCACGCAGGTTCGCCCCCGGAACGGCCGACGCGCATCCCGTACGTTCCGGGCATGACGAAAGGCCCCGGTCGTGGACCGGGGCCTTTCATGTGGAGCGAACGACGAGGTTCGAACTCGCGACCTCAACCTTGGCAAGGTTGCGCTCTACCAACTGAGCTACGTTCGCATTGCCTCCGACCGGCTTTCACCGATCGGCGCGGGCACCACCTTACCTGATCCACAAGAGTGGTGGGTAAGCGATGCAGAGCGGGTGACAGGAATTGCACACTGCGCCTTCCCCCTGGAAGGGGGATGTTCTACTACTGAACTACACCCGCGCGGCCTCGTGAGCTGCGGCCTTTCGGCCTTGCCCGTCGGCGTGCTCCAGACTCTAGCTGACCAGCAGGGGGGCAGCGCAAGTCGGCTGCCCCCAGGGCCGGCTGACGGGCCCTTGCCGCACCCCCCGAGCGAGGCGGAGAGCCCGGGCCCCCGAACGGGCGCGGCCTCAGTGGGCCTCGGCGAAGGCGTCGTAGACCTTCTTCGGGATCCGGCCGCGCGGCGGCACGTCCAGCTTGTTGGAGCGCGCCCAGGCGCGGACGGCGGCCGGGTCGGGCGTCAACGCGGTGTGCGTGTACGCCTTGCCGGACCTGGCGCGCTTGCGGCCGGCCTCGACGTAGGGGGCGAGCACCTTACGCAGTTTCTTGGCATTGGCTGGATTGAGGTCGATCTCGTACGACTTGCCGTCGAGTCCGAAGGCGATCGTCTCCGCCGCTTCCGAGCCGTCGATGTCGTCAAAGAGAGTGACCACGACACGCTGCGCCACGAATATCGGTCCCTTCGTGCGACTCCTCCGCGATCACGCGCCATGACGTGCACAGACGTCGTGAAGTAGGCGGAGAGATGTCGACTGTCCGGCTGTTATTGGGCAAAGTATCGGCTATTGCCAATTCCTTTGTACAGTGCCCGGCATTGCATTGTGAAGCCCGACTAAATCCCCCCGCGTGTCCAGAGGCAATGGGGTGCCGCCGCTCTTCTGCGGTTTTTCCCAGGATTTTCCGTGGTCGCCCTCGCGTCGATGCGTGATCGTGATCGGGCTCACGTAGGATTCTACGAATCTACGCGAGTAGAAATTTTGTGCGGGTAGTCTGAAGCGACCTGCTCAGCACCACACACCGGGAGTGCCAGTGGCACGCGTCGTAGTCGACGTCATGCTCAAGCCGGAGATCCTCGACCCCCAGGGCCAGGCGGTGCAGCGTGCACTGCCGCGCCTCGGTTTCGACGGTGTCTCCGACGTACGTCAGGGAAAGCGATTCGAACTCGAAGTGGACGGACCGGTGGACGACGCCGCTCTCGCCCGCATCCACGAACTCGCGGAATCCTTCCTCGCCAACACCGTGATCGAGGACTTCACCGTGAAGGTGGAGGAAGAGAAGTGACCGCTCGTATTGGAGTCGTCACCTTTCCGGGCAGCCTCGACGACCGGGACACGCAGCGTGCGATCCGGCTCGCCGGTGCCGAGCCCGTCGCCCTCTGGCACAAGGACAAGGACCTCAAGCAGGTCGACGCCGTGGTGCTGTGCGGCGGTTTCTCGTACGGCGACTATCTGCGGGCCGGCGCCATCGCCCGCTTCTCGCCGGTGATGGAGCCCCTGATCGAGCAGGCGAAGTCGGGAATGCCGGTCCTCGGCATCTGCAACGGCTTCCAGATCCTCACCGAGGCGCACCTGCTGCCGGGCGCCATGCTCGGCAACGACCACCTGCACTTCATCTGCCGTGACCAGAAGCTGCGGGTGGAGAACGCGGACACCTCCTGGACCACCGACTACGAGTCCGGCCAGGAGATCCACATCCCGCTGAAGAACATGGACGGGCGGTACGTCGCCGACGAGCGCACGCTCGACCAGCTGGAGGCCGAGGGCCGGGTCGCGTTCCGCTACGTCGACTTCAACCCGAACGGCTCGCTGCGGGACATCGCCGGGATCACCAACGAGGCCGGGAACGTGGTCGGCCTCATGCCGCACCCCGAGCACGCCGTCGAGCCCCTCATCGGGTCCGGTCGCACCGACGGTCTCCCCTTCTTCACCTCGATCCTCAAGAAGCTGGTCAACGCATGAGCCGCACGCCTCTGGACACGGTCGAGAACGCGGCCGCTACCCCTGACGTCGAGCTGCCCTGGGCCGAACTTGGCCTGAAGAAGGACGAGTACGAGCGGGTCGTGGAGATCCTCGGCCGCCGGCCCACCGGCGCCGAGCTCGCCATGTACTCGGTCATGTGGTCCGAGCACTGCTCGTACAAGTCCTCCAAGGTCCACCTGCGCCAGTTCGGCGAGAAGGCCCCGCAGTCCGACGCGCTGCTCGTCGGCATCGGCGAGAACGCCGGCGTCGTCGACGTCGGCCAGGGCTATGCCGTCACCTTCAAGGTCGAATCGCACAACCACCCCTCGTACGTCGAGCCCTACCAGGGCGCGGCCACGGGTGTCGGCGGCATCGTGCGCGACATCATCGCGATGGGCGCCCGCCCGGTCGCGGTCGTGGACCCCCTCCGCTTCGGTGCGGCGGACCACCCCGACACCAAGCGCGTCCTGCCCGGCGTCGTCGCCGGCATCGGCGGCTACGGCAACTGCCTGGGCCTGCCCAACATCGGCGGCGAGGTCGTCTTCGACGCCTGCTACCAGGGCAACCCGCTGGTCAACGCCGGTGCCATCGGCGTGATGAAGCACGAGGACATCCACCTCGCGAAGGCGTCCGGCGCCGGCAACAAGGTCATCCTCTACGGGGCCCGTACCGGCGGTGACGGCATCGGCGGCGCCTCGATCCTGGCCTCGGAGACCTTCGACGACGCGAAGCCGTCGAAGCGGCCCGCCGTCCAGGTCGGCGACCCCTTCCAGGAGAAGCTCCTCATCGAGTGCACCCTGGAGGCCTTCGCCGAGAAGCTGGTCGTCGGCATCCAGGACCTCGGCGCGGCCGGCCTGTCCTGCGCCACCTCCGAGCTGGCCTCGAACGGCTCGGGCGGCATGCGGGTCACCCTGGACGACGTACCGCTGCGCGACTCCACGCTCTCGCCCGAGGAGATCCTCATGAGCGAGTCGCAGGAGCGGATGTGCGCCGTGGTCGAGCCGGAGAAGGTCGACCGCTTCCTGGAGATCTGCGACAAGTGGGACGTCATCGCGACGGTCATCGGTGAGGTCACCGACGGCGACCGCCTGGAGATCTACTGGCACGGCGGCAAGATCGTCGACGTCGACCCGCGCACGGTCGCGCACGACGGCCCGGTCTACGAGCGCCCCTACGCCCGCCCGTCCTGGCAGGACGCCCTCCAGGCCGACGACGCGAACAAGCTGCCCCGCCCGGCGACGAGCGAGGAGCTGAAGGACCAGGTCCTGCGGCTCGTCTCCTCCCCGAACCAGGCCTCCAAGTCCTGGATCACCTCCCAGTACGACCACTTCGTGCAGGGCAACACCGTGCTGGCGCAGCCCGAGGACTCGGGCATGATCCGCATCGACGAGGAGACCGGCCTCGGCGTCGCCATCGCCACCGACGGCAACGGCCGCTTCGCCAAGCTCGACCCGTACACGGGCGCGCAGCTCGCGCTGGCCGAGGCGTACCGCAACGTGGCGACGACCGGCGCCAAGCCGCTGGCCGTCTCCGACTGCCTCAACTTCGGCTCGCCCGAGGACCCCGCGGTCATGTGGCAGTTCGCCGAGGCGATCCGCGGACTCGCCGACGGCTGCCAGCAGCTGGGCACCCCGGTGACCGGCGGCAACGTCTCGCTCTACAACCAGACGGGCGAGGCGGCCATCCACCCGACGCCGGTCGTCGCCGTGCTCGGTGTCATCGACGACGTCGCCCGCCGCACCCCGGTCGCCTTCCAGGAAGAGGGCCAGCTCCTCTACCTGCTCGGCGACACCCGCGAGGAGTTCGGCGGCTCGGCCTGGTCCCAGGTCGTCCACGACCACCTGGGCGGGCTTCCGCCGCAGGTCGACCTGGAGCGCGAGCGGCTGCTCGGCGAGATCCTCATCTCGGCGTCCCGCGACGGCATGATCGACTCCGCGCACGACCTGTCCGACGGCGGTCTGATCCAGGCCGTGGTCGAGTCGGCGCTGCAGGGGAACAAGGGCGCGCGGCTGATCGTGCCCGACGGTCTCGACGCGTTCACCCTGCTGTTCTCGGAGTCGGCGGGCCGCGCGGTCGTCGCCGTCCCGCGCTCGGAAGAGGTCCGCTTCAACGACATGTGCGGTGCGCGGGGTCTGCCCGTCACCCGTATCGGCGTCGTCGACGGGGACGCGGTCGAGGTCCAGGGCGAGTTCGCCCTCTCCCTGGACGAGCTGCGCTCGGCCCACGAGGCCACGATCCCGGCGCTGCTGGCGTAGCCGCCCGCCGTCCGCGGCGGCTTGCCGCCGCACGTGCGTGAAGGCCCCGCCCGGTCTGCTTCCGGGCGGGGCCTTCGGCTGTGGTGCGGACACCGCGAGGTCCCCGGAGCGAGCGCCGCGCTCCCCGCCCGGCCCCGGGCCGGAGGACGGTGGGAACTCCCGGTCCGCGCGGCCGCCCAGGATCTAGGCTGAGGATCATGCCACCGGCCAGGAAACGCACCCGCACGTACGACCCCGCCAAGATCCGCGCCGCCGTCTCGGCCCAGTTCCGGAACGTACGGGACGCCGTACGCGGCCTCGACGACGAGCAGTTGGCGCGGCCGTCGGGACTCGGCGACTGGACCGTGCGCGACCTGGCCGTCCACGTCGCCATGACCGTGGAGTCCGTCAGCCTCGCCCTTGACCGGGACGAACCGGCCCGGGCGGAACTCTCCCTGATCGACATGCTGTCCGTCAGCGCCGGGTTCGCGGAGGCCATCGCCGACGGCGTACGGCAGCTCGCCGCCCGCACCCCGGACCTCGACGCACTGTTCGCCCGCACCGAGGAGCGCCTCGCCGACCGCCTGGCCGCCGCCCCCGCGGGCCGCGTCGTCGACATCCGCGCGGGTGCCATGACGCTCGCCGACCACCTGGTCACCCGTACCGTCGAACTCGTCGTGCACACCGACGACCTCAACCGCGCCCTGCCCGGCCTCGACATCCCCTGCGACCGCCAGGCCCTCGCCGCCTGCACCCGCCTGCTCGCGGACGCCCTCGCGGTGAAGGCGCCGGGAGCGTCGACCGAGGTGCGCGTCCCGCCGTACGCCGTCGTGCAGTGCGTGCCGGGCCCCCGGCACACCCGCGGCACCCCGCCGAACGTCGTCGAGACCGATCCGCTGACCTGGATCAGGCTCGCGACGGGGCGGACCACCTGGCACACCGCCCTGGCCGAGGCCAGGGTCAGTGCGAGCGGCGAGCGGGCGGACCTCTCGGGACTGCTGCCCCTGATGAGCTGACCCGTCGTCGGTCGACGCTCCCGGCCGGTGCCGCGGCGGGGAACCGATCACCCCACCCGCCCCGTCACACCGGCATGTACAGGCAGCGACTGACCCTCACCGCACTGACACTGCTCCCGCTCGCCGTGGCCTGTGGCAACGAGACAGGCAGCGGCTCGGTCGGCCCGGACCCGGAAACCGCCGTCGCCGGCACCCACTGGACGATCGACGACGTCACGGTGGACGGCACGACCCGTACCGCACCCTCCGGGGCGCACCTGCGGATCGGCCACGACGGCCGGGTCCGGGGCGACTACGGCTGCAACCACTTCACCGCACGGGCCGCCTTCAAGGGCGACCGCATCGACCTCGGCAGGACGACGTCGACCGAGATGGCCTGCGAGAAGGGCGCGATGAAGTTCGAGGACACCCTGGCCCGCACCCTCGCCGACGGCGCCCTCACCCCCCGGGCCGAGGGCGACCGGCTCACCCTCACCACCGGGGACGGGGACCGCGTCCGCCTCACCAGGGAGAAGGACGCGCCCCTCCACGGCACGACGTGGCGGGTCACCAGGCTCGGGGACGGTGACACCGCGCAGCCCCTGCCGAAGGCCGCCCGGGACAAGGTCCGCCTCACCCTGGACCGGAAACACGGCACGTTCGGCGGCCGGCTCGGATGCAACAGGGGCGGCGCCGACGCCACCGTCCGCGACGGACATATCACCCTCGGCACCCCCACCACCACCAAAATGATGTGCGACGGCTCACTCATGGCCACCGAGGAGAGCCTCCTCGCGCTCTTCGACGGACGGGTCGCGTACCGGATCGACCACCGCACCCTCACTCTGACCAGCGAAAACGGCGCGAGCGTGACGGCCGTCGCCGCCAAGTGACGCACGGTGGGCCGCCGTACCCAATTCGGACCAGTACTCGATCTCGCCTACACTCGGAGGCGTGCCACGTGGTGACGGTCGACTCAATCATGATCTGCTCCCCGGTGAGAAAGGCCCCCAGGACGCTTGCGGCGTCTTCGGTGTCTGGGCTCCGGGCGAAGAGGTCGCCAAGCTCACTTACTTCGGGCTCTACGCCCTTCAGCATCGAGGTCAGGAATCCGCGGGGATCGCGGTCAGCAACGGCTCCCAGATCCTCGTCTTCAAGGACATGGGCCTCGTGTCCCAGGTCTTCGACGAGACCTCTCTCGGTTCGCTCCAAGGTCACATCGCGGTCGGTCACGCCCGCTACTCGACCACCGGTGCCTCCGTCTGGGAGAACGCCCAGCCGACGTTCCGTGCCACCGCGCACGGCTCGATCGCGCTCGGCCACAACGGCAACCTGGTCAACACGGCGCAGCTCGCCGAGATGGTCGCCGACCTCCCCAAGCAGGACGGCCGGACCACTCGTGTCGCGGCCACCAACGACACCGACCTCCTGACGGCGCTCCTCGCGGCCCAGGTGGACGACGACGGCAAGCCGCTGACCATCGAGGAGGCGTCCGCCAGGATCCTCCCGCAGGTCAAGGGCGCCTTCAGCCTCGTCTTCATGGACGAGCACACCCTGTACGCGGCCCGCGACCCGCAGGGCATCCGCCCGCTGGTCCTCGGCCGCCTGGAGCGCGGCTGGGTGGTGGCCTCCGAGTCCGCCGCCCTGGACATCTGCGGCGCCGCCTACGTCCGTGAGATCGAGCCGGGCGAGTTCGTCGCCATCGACGAGAACGGCCTGCGGACCTCGCGATTCGCGGAGGCAAAGCCCAAGGGCTGTGTCTTCGAGTACGTGTATCTGGCCCGTCCCGACACGGACATCGCCGGCCGGAACGTCTATCTCTCGCGCGTCGAGATGGGCCGGAAACTCGCCAAGGAAGCTCCGGTCGACGCGGATCTCGTCATAGCGACTCCGGAGTCCGGGACGCCCGCCGCGATCGGTTACGCGGAGGCCTCCGGCATTCCCTTCGGTGCGGGTCTCGTGAAGAACGCCTATGTCGGGCGGACCTTCATCCAGCCCTCGCAGACGATCCGCCAGCTCGGCATCCGGCTGAAGCTGAACCCGCTCAAGGAAGTCATCAAGGGCAAGCGCCTGGTCGTCGTCGACGACTCGATCGTGCGCGGCAACACCCAGCGTGCCCTGGTCCGCATGCTCCGTGAGGCGGGCGCCGCCGAGGTCCACATCCGGATCTCCTCGCCGCCCGTGAAGTGGCCCTGCTTCTTCGGCATCGACTTCGCCACCCGCGCCGAGCTGATCGCCAACGGCATGTCGATCGACGAGATCGGCACGTCCCTGGGCGCCGACTCCCTCTCCTACATCTCCATCGACGGCATGATCGAGGCGACCACCATCGCCAAGCCGAACCTCTGCCGCGCCTGCTTCGACGGCGAGTACCCGATGGATCTGCCCGACCCGGAACTGCTGGGCAAGCAGCTTCTGGAGACCGAGCTCGCGGCGGGTCCCGCCGCGACGGCCGCGGCCGACGCGATCCGTCGCCCGTAAGACTCCGCAGCACTACAGCTGTACGACACGAAAGTTCTCACAGCCATGTCTGAGACCACAGGTGCCAGCTACGCAGCCGCGGGCGTCGACATCGAGGCGGGCGACCGCGCCGTCGAGCTGATGAAGGAGTGGGTGAAGAAGACGCAGCGCCCCGAGGTCCTCGGCGGCCTCGGCGGATTCGCCGGCCTCTTCGACGCCTCCGCCCTCAAGCGCTTCGAGCGCCCGCTGCTCGCCTCCGCCACGGACGGCGTCGGCACGAAGGTCGACCTCGCCCGGCAGCTCGGCGTGTACGACACCATCGGCCACGACCTCGTCGCGATGGTCATGGACGACATCGTGGTGTGCGGCGCCGAGCCGCTCTTCATGACGGACTACATCTGCGTCGGCAAGGTCCACCCGGAGCGGGTCGCCGCCATCGTGAAGGGCATCGCCGAGGGCTGTGTCCTCGCCGGCTGCGCCCTGGTGGGCGGCGAGACGGCCGAGCACCCCGGTCTGCTCGGTCCGGACGACTTCGACGTCGCCGGCGCGGGCACGGGCGTGGTCGAGGCGGACCGGCTGCTCGGCGCCGATCGCATCCGTAAGGGTGACGCGGTGATCGCCATGGCGGCCTCCGGCCTTCACTCGAACGGGTACTCGCTGGTCCGGCACGTGCTCTTCGAGCGCGGGAACCTGAGCCTCGACCAGCGCATCGAGGAGTTCGGCCGGACGCTCGGCGAGGAGCTTCTGGAGCCCACCAAGATCTACTCGCTGGACTGCCTGGCGCTCACCCGCACCACCGAGGTGCACGCCTTCTCGCACATCACGGGCGGCGGTCTCGCGGCCAACCTGGCGCGGGTCGTCCCGGACGGCCTGCACGCGATCGTGGACCGCGAGACCTGGACCCCGGCCCCGGTCTTCGACCTGGTCGGCCGGACGGGCCAGGTGGAGCGGCTGGAGCTGGAGAAGACGCTGAACATGGGCGTCGGCATGATCGCGGTCGTCCCGGGCGAGTCGGCGGACGTCGCTCTCGCCACCCTCGCGGACCGGGGCGTGGACGCCTGGATCGCGGGCGAGATCACCGACCGCGGCGAGCACCCGACGGGCGCGGCGCTCGTGGGTGACTACGCGAGCTGAGGCAAGGCCGGGACAGCACTGAACCCGGTCCGGCGCTGTGGCCCCGGACCGGGTGAAGTGCAGTGCTGAGAGTTCCTACGAAGTGCCGTGGAACCTGCTGAGCCCGCTTAAGCGCTACGCGCCACGACGGTGCGACTGGGGGCCGGACTGGTCGTCCTCGTCCTCGTCGTCGTCGTTGTAGAGATCCGCGTACTGGGCGTACGGGTCGTCTTCCTCGTCGTCGTCCTCGAACGGCTCGCCATTCGGCGGCTGGCTCGAAGTCGAAGCGCCCAGCTCATTGGCCAGGCGCGAGAGGTCAGTCCCGCCGCTGCTGTACTTCAGCTGGCGGGCGACCTTCGTCTGCTTGGCCTTTGCCCGGCCGCGCCCCATGGCTCGACCCCCTCGGATACGGGGCTCGGTGGCCCCAGAGTCTTGACACGCGTTCATGATCTGGAACGGGCTCTCCGTGGAGAGACCGGTCCGTAGGGCTTCCACGGTACCTGAGCCCGCGGCCATACGGTACGTCGCCCGCAGGACGCGCCTTCGCCCAGAACCCGCGAGGTGCCCTGTCCCCGCTGGTCAACGGCGATTTTAACCTCTTCTGGGCGCCCGACCCGCCGACGGACGTGAGAGTTCTCTCGAAGAACGCGTCGGCGGGTCCCTGACAAGCGGCTCCGCGTGTCAGCGGCCGCGTGCCTCGGCGATGCGCTGCTCGGCGATCCGGTCGGCCGCGGCGGCCGGCGGAATGCCATCGGTCTTCGCACGTGCGAATATTCCGAGCGTGGTGTCGAAGATCTTCGTCGCCTTCGCCTTGCACCGGTCGAAGTCGAAGCCGTGGAGCTCGTCGGCGACCTGGATGACCCCGCCGGCGTTCACCACGTAGTCGGGGGCGTAGAGGATCCCGCGGTCCGCGAGGTCCTTCTCCACTCCCGGGTGGGCGAGCTGGTTGTTGGCGGCGCCGCAGACCACCTTCGCGGTGAGCACCGGCACGGACTGGTCGTCCAGCGCTCCGCCCAGCGCGCACGGGGCGTAGATGTCGAGCCCCTCGACCCTGATCAGGGCCTCGGTGTCCGGCACGGCCCGCACGGACGGGTGCCGGTGGACGATCCGGCCCACCGCGTCCTCCCGCACGTCGGTGATGACGACCTCGGCGCCGTCCTCCAGCAGGTGCTCCACCAGGTGGTGGCCGACCTTGCCGACGCCGGCGATGCCGACCCTGCGCCCGCGCAGCGTCGGGTCGCCCCACAGGTGCTGGGCGCTGGCCCGCATGCCCTGGTAGACGCCGAACGCGGTCAGCACGGAGGAGTCGCCCGCACCGCCGTTCTCCGGGGAGCGGCCGGTGGTCCAGCGGCACTCGCGCGCCACGACGTCCATGTCGGCGACGTAGGTGCCCACGTCGCACGCGGTGACGTAGCGGCCGCCGAGGGAGGCCACGAAGCGGCCGTACGCGAGGAGCAGGTCCTCGGTCTTGATCCGGTCGGGGTCACCGATGATGACGGCCTTGCCTCCGCCGTGGTCGAGACCGGCCATGGCGTTCTTGTACGACATCCCGCGCGAGAGGTTCAGGGCGTCGGCGACGGCCTCCGCCTCGTTCGCGTAGGGGTAGAAGCGCGTACCGCCCAGGGCGGGGCCCAGAGCGGTGGAGTGGATGGCGATGACGGCCTTGAGGCCGGTGGCCCGGTCCTGGCACAGCACGACTTGCTCGTGGCCCCCCTGATCCGACTGGAACAGGGTGTGCAGGACGCCGTTGGTTACGTCGGTCACGGTGGTGACTCCCAGCTACGTAGCGGCGGTTGGAGGCGGTGCCCGTGCGGGTGGCGGGCTTCCGTTGGCATGAGATTAGAGCCTGGGCCCGGCCGCCATCCGCGCAGTGTTCAGGATCACCCTCTCCCGGAGTACGTTCCCTCACGGCCGTGGGACGATTTGAGTGTTTTCCGGGTCGCTCGCGCGCGGGTCGAGCGGCTTTCGCGCCCGGGTTTCGCGTCCGGTCCGTTGGGGAGGGAGCAGGCGTGCCCAAGGTGTCCTCGGTGATCGTCCCGTACGCGTCCTATCTGCGTGTGTACGAACCGCTGGACGCCTTCGCGGAGCCGGAGCGCGGCCACTGGGCCCGTTACGCCCGGCGCCCGGACCGCCCCTCGTACCAGGACGAACTGCGCCGGTCCCTCGCCGATTTGCTGCCGGTCCCGCCGGTTCCGGTGCCCGTGCACGAGAGCGGGGACGCCTTCGTCGCGGAGGTCGACGGGGTGCTCTGCGTCTGTCCCTGGCGCACGCGGCTGCGCGGCTGGCAGGCCCTGGGCGAGCTGGCCGAGGACTTCCCGGCGCCGGTCCTGGACGCGCTGCTGCCCCCGCTCGTGCGCCACCAGGCCACGCAGGACTACGAGCGCTGGCTGGCCCGCAACCCCGACGCCCGCCCGTGGATCCGCACCTCGACGTGGCAGGTGCCGCTGAACTGGTTCGTGCTGGTCTCCGACGAGGAGCGGGAGTACGACAAGGGCTCGGGGGAGTCGGGACAGGAGCCGCCGCTGCTGCGCTACCGGACGCCGATGGTGCAGGCCAGGCGACGGGTGGCGCGGGCGCTGCGGACGCTGAAGGACGCCATCGACCAAGGACCGCTGATCGACGGACTGCTGGACGTCGGCCGGTGGCTGGAGGAGTTCCACCCCCGGTCGCTCGTCGAGCTGGACTACGGCGGTCTCGTGCACGTGCTGCCGGCCGGGGAGCTGGAGGGCGACCACTCGGCGGCCGACGTCGCCGAGGGCATCGAGGCGCTGCGGACCGGTGACGGGGTCACCGCGGGCGAGGCGTACGGCCGGCTCGTGGAGCGCTGGCGCGCGGTCCGGGACCGGCGCTCGGCGAACTGAGGGGCTGACAGAAGCCCGCCGTCGTGGTGGACTGAGCACCCTTGGCCCAGGGTTCACAACCGCCCCCCGGCTCTCTCCTGACGCAGCGGAGTCCTCCTGGTACGGGACGTAGGTCCCGATACGGGCTTTTGCCGTAAGCGTGACGGACCGCACTTACTTGACCCTTGCGCCGCTTGCCCCTCCTCATGCCAAAATAGGACAAGGAGTCCGGGGAGGACTCCGTCCGTCCGACTTTGGGTGGAATCTCAGCATTGCACGCTATGGGGGGTCTGGTGTCCCCTGATCACCCCTGTGACTGATCGTCACAGGGGTGTGACTGTCCGCTATGGCATGGTCCATCGGCTTCCGTCGCTGATGAACACCTGGGAGGGCAATTCCATCGGTTTGGCCGACGCGGCTGGACAGATGGTGTAGTTGTAGTGCCGAGGACAAGCCGTTCGTCCTATAACCGACTCGACTCGCGTCCGCCATTTCGGGCAACGCGGGTCAAGGTGCAGAATTTAGAGGAAAGAACCGAGAAGGTTCGGTTCTCCCGAGGAGGCCGCTCATGACCGCTCGCACCCCTGATGCCGAGCCGCTGCTGACCCCGGCTGAGGTTGCCACCATGTTCCGTGTCGACCCCAAGACGGTCACGCGGTGGGCGAAGGCCGGCAAGCTCACGTCGATCCGCACGCTCGGCGGGCATCGCCGCTACCGCGAGGCGGAGGTCCGCGCATTGCTCGCGGGCATCCCCCAGCAGCGCAGCGAGGCCTGAACAACCGCATAGCCGGGCATGTCGGCAGGTCCCCCAACCTGTCGGACGCCCGGGCAACAGCTCCAAGCGACGCGGGTTCCGCCCCAACGGAGCCCACGCCCCAGCTGAACAAGCATGCGTCAAGGGTGTGTCGTCGATCGCGCTGGACTCCGCCGGGTCCAGCGCGATCTTTTTTTATGCCCTGGTTCCTCCCGGGATGGGCTCTGGATGTGCCCTGCTTCTGACCGGGATGTGCGCTGAACGGACCGACTGTGAGCACCCTTGTCGGAGTCTGGGGAGGGCTGTCGGAACTCCTGTGGGGCACCTCTGGGACCGGTGCAATGGCACATATAAAATTGACCAGTTGTAGGCGGGGCGTAAGTACCGCCGTTCTGAAAACTTATGCGGTGACACCCGTCACACGTCGGGGTTCTTGTTGCCCCTGTGAGGTCTGCGCTAGGGGGGAATGCGTGCCGGCGTGGCGCCGGCCCGGCGCGGCACGGGTCAGGCCGGGGAAGGGCTCTCGTCCTCGGCGGCCCCTTCGGGGCTCTCCTCGCCGTGCGGGGCGGGTTCCATGGCCAGGCGCAGGAGTTGATGGCAGATCGGGCAGTGTCGCGTCAGGTGGCGGTACCGGGTCGCGGCGGACAGATGGGCCCGCAGCAGGGCCCGCGTCTCGTGCCTGGCGGTCGCTGCCATACGCCACCTCCGAGAGGTCGAGGGCCCTGGTTTCTGGGTACCGGCGGATCGAGGCGGCGTCAAGACGCCCTCGGGCGCCCGGGGTTGCCGGAAGGGCCCCCCGGGTCCGGGGGGCGGGCACACGCACGAGAGCCCGGGTCCGAAGACCCGGGCTCTCGATTTCATGCGGTCCTGACGGGATTTGAACCCGCGGCCTCCACCTTGACAGGGTGGCGAGCACTCCAAACTGCTCCACAGGACCAGGTTTCGCAGTCACTTTCCTTCGCTGTGCTGCGAGAAGGACTGTACAGGAGGGTGAGCCCGGTGGTCGAACTCACCCACCGTACGGGCGCGATTACGGGACGGCCGCGTCGATCGCCTTCACGATCCGCTTGTCGGAGACGGGGTACGCCGTGCCCAGCGCATGCGCGAAGTAGCTGACCCGCAACTCCTCCAGCATCCAGCGGATGTCCAGGACCTGCTGGGGGACCGGGCGGCCCTGGGGCAGCTGCTCCAGCAACCACGCGTACTCGTCCTGCATCTCGTGGACCTTCTCCATGCGGGTGGTGTCCCGCTGGACGCCGGTCGGCATCTGCTGCAGGCGCCGGTCGGCGGCCACCAGGTAGCGCATCAGGTCCGGGAGGCGGCGCAGACCGGTCTGCGTCACGAAACCGGGCTTCACGAGGGCGTCCAGCTGCGTCCGTACGTCCGCCAGGTTGGCGAGCAGCGCGGTGCTCCTGGTGCCCTTCAGGCGGCGCTCACAGGCCTGCCAGGCGGCCAGCACCTGCTGCACCTGGCCGACCGTGCGGACGGTGGTGTCCACGATCTCGGCGCGCACCCGGTCGTACAGCTTCCGGTACGACTCCTCGTCCCAGGCGGGACCGCCGAAGTCGCCGATCAGCTTGTCCGCCGCGGCCATCGCGCAGTCGTCGAAGAGGGCCTGGACGGTGCCGTGCGGATTGGCGGAGAGCGCGAGCTTCTGGGCGTTCGTCAGCTTGTCCGAGGCGAACTTGGCCGGATTCACCGGGATGTTGCGCAGGATCAGGCGCCGGGTGCCCTTCCACATGGCCTCCTGCTGCTCCGCCTCGGTGTCGAAGAGGCGCACGGAGACGGTGTCCCCGTCGTCGACGAGCGCGGGATAGGCCTTCACCGGCTGTCCCGCGCGCCGCGTCTCGAAAACGCGGGCCAGCGAGCCGATGGTCCAGTCCGTGAGGCCGGAGCGCTCCAGGGACTGGCCGCCCTCGCGCTCGGCGGTGGCCGCCGCGGCCTGGGAGATCGCCTTGCGCGCCTTCGGCTTCAGCCGGACCTGGAGGGCCTCCAGGTCCTTGTCCTCGGCCAGCTTGCGGCGCCTTTCGTCGACGATCCGGAACGTGATCTTGAGGTGGTCCGGGACGCGGGACCAGTCGAAGTCGTCGGCGGTGAGCGGGACGCCCACCATGCGCTTGAGCTCGCGGGCCATCGTCGTCGTCAGGGGCTCCTGGAGGGGGACCGCCTGCTCCAGGAACCGCCCGGCGAAGTTGGGGGCCGGCACGTAGTTCCGGCGGATCGGCTTCGGCAGGGACCGGATCAGCTCGGTCACGACCTCCTCCCGCAGTCCCGGGATCTGCCAGTCGAAGCCCTCGTCCGTGACCTGGTTGAGGACCTGGAGCGGGATGTGGACGGTCACGCCGTCCGCGTCCGCACCCGGCTCGAACTGGTAGGTGACCCGGAACTTGAGCCGCCCCTGGCGCCACGAGTCCGGATAGTCGTCCTTGCTGACGTCGCCGGCGCGCTCGTTGATGAGCATCGAGCGCTCGAAGTCGAGGAACTCCGGCTCCTCGTGGCGCTTGTGCTTCCACCACGAGTCGAAGTGCGCGCCCGACACGACGTGTTCGGGCACCCGCTGGTCGTAGAAGTCGAAAAGAGTCTCGTCGTCGACCAGGATGTCCCGGCGCCGCGCCCGGTGCTCCAGCTCCTCGACCTCGGTGAGGAGCTTGCGGTTGTCGGCGAAGAACTTGTGGTGCGTGCGCCAGTCGCCCTCGACGAGGGCGTTGCGGATGAACAGCTCGCGGGAGGCCTCGGGGTCGATGCGCCCGTAGTTCACCTTGCGCTGCGCGACGATCGGGACGCCGTACAGCGTGACCTTCTCGTACGCCATCACCGCGGCCTGGTCCTTCTCCCAGTGCGGTTCGCTGTACGTGCGCTTGAGGAGGTGCCCGGCCAGCGGCTCCACCCACTCCGGCTCGATCTTCGCGTTGACCCGCGCCCAGAGACGGGACGTCTCGACCAGTTCGGCGGACATCACGAACCGCGGGGGCTTCTTGAAGAGCGCCGACCCCGGGAAGATCGCGAACTTGGCGTTGCGGGCGCCCAGGTACTCGTTCCTGCCGGTGCTCCGGCCGCTCTCGCCGCCGGTCTCCTTCACGTCCTTCATGCCGACGTGGGAGAGCAGGCCGGCGAGCAGCGAGACGTGGACGCTCTGGTCGGCGGCGTCGTCCTCGTTCGGCTGGATGCCCATCTGCTTGGCGACCGTGCGCAGCTGGCTGTAGATGTCCTGCCACTCGCGGATGCGCAGGAAGTTCAGGTACTCCTGTTTGCACATGCGGCGGAACGAGGACGAGCCCCGCTCCTTCTGCTGCTCGCGCACGTACCGCCACAGGTTGAGGAACGCGAGGAAGTCGCTGGTCTCGTCCTTGAAGCGGGCGTGCTGCTGGTCGGCCTGGGCCTGCTTGTCCGCGGGCCGCTCGCGCGGGTCCTGGATGGAGAGCGCGGCGGCGATCACCATCACCTCGCGCACGCAGCCGTTCCGGTCGGCCTCCAGGACCATCCGGGCCAGCCGGGGGTCCACGGGCAGCTGGGCGAGCTTGCGGCCGGTCTCGGTGAGCCGCTTGCGCGGGTCCTTCTGGGCCGGGTCGAGAGCGCCCAGCTCCTGCAGCAGCTGCACGCCGTCCCGGATGTTGCGGTGGTCCGGCGGGTCGATGAAGGGGAACTTCTCGATGTCGCCGAGGCCGGCCGCGGTCATCTGGAGGATGACGGAGGCGAGGTTCGTCCGCAGGATCTCCGCGTCCGTGAACTCCGGGCGGGAGAGGAAGTCGTCCTCGCTGTAGAGCCGGATGCAGATGCCGTCGCTGGTGCGGCCGCAGCGGCCCTTGCGCTGGTTGGCGCTGGCCTGCGAGACCGGCTCGATGGGCAGGCGCTGCACCTTCGTGCGGTGGCTGTAGCGCGAGATGCGGGCCGTGCCGGGGTCGATGACGTACTTGATGCCCGGGACGGTGAGGGAGGTCTCGGCGACGTTGGTCGCCAGAACGATCCTGCGCCCGGTGTGCTGCTGGAAGACGCGGTGCTGCTCGGCGTGCGAGAGGCGCGCGTAGAGAGGGAGGACCTCGGTGAAGCGGTAGTTCTTCTTGGTGAGCGCGTCGGCGGTGTCCCGGATCTCCCGCTCACCGGAGAGGAAGACGAGGATGTCTCCCTTGCCCTCCGCCATCAGTTCCTCGACGGCGTCGGTGATCGCGGTGATCTGGTCGCGGTCGGCGTCGTCGGAGTCCTCCTCCAGGAGGGGGCGGTAGCGGACCTCCACCGGATACGTGCGTCCGCTGACCTCGACGATCGGGGCGTCTCCGAAGTGCCGGGAGAAGCGCTCCGGGTCGATGGTGGCGGAGGTGATGACGACCTTGAGGTCCGGCCGCTTGGGCAGGAGCTGCGCCAGGTAGCCGAGCAGGAAGTCGATGTTCAGCGACCGCTCGTGGGCCTCGTCGATGATGATCGTGTCGTACGCGCGCAGTTCGCGGTCCGTCTGGATCTCGGCGAGCAGGATGCCGTCCGTCATGAGCTTGACGAAGGTGCCGTCCGGATTCACCTGGTCGGTGAAGCGGACCTTCCAGCCGACGGCCTCGCCGAGGGGCGTGCCGAGCTCGTCGGCGACGCGCTCGGCGACGGTGCGGGCGGCGATCCGGCGGGGCTGCGTGTGCCCGATCATGCCGCGGACGCCGCGGCCGAGTTCCATACAGATCTTCGGGATCTGCGTCGTCTTGCCGGAGCCGGTCTCGCCGGCGACGATCACGACCTGATGGTCCCGGATGGCCGCCGCGATCGCGTCCTTCTCCTGGCTGACCGGGAGCTGCTCGGGATAGGTGACGGCCGGGACGCGGCTGCGGCGCTCGGCCATGCGGGTCTCGGCCCGGGTGACCTCCGCGTCGATCTCGGCGAGCACGGCGGACCGGGCCTCGGGCTTGCGGATCTTGCGCGCGCCTTCGAGCCTGCGCCCGAGCCGGTGCGCGTCGCGCAGGGACAGCTCGGCCAGGCGGGCGGCGAGATCGCCGAGAACGGGGGCAGGGTGCGTAGACATACGCGATCCAGGATCTCACCTCGGCGAAAAGACTGGCGAACGCTTTTGCGCGGGCCCCGCCGGACCAGGCAAGGCGGATGAATATTCCCTTACGCTGAGAAATATCCTTTATGCGCCTTTAGCGTGGCCGTATGTCCGAGATGCCGCACGGTGCCCACGGCAGAGCACCCACCCGGGGCGAACGCTGGGCGTCCTTCAAGGAGTCCCCCTTCCTGCCCGCTTCCGTCCTGGTGCTGATCCTCGCCGCTGCGGCCGGCCTCTTCGCGGGCTCGTACACCTACTCCATGGCGAATCCGACGCCGCGCCATGTGCCGACGGCGGTGATCGGGGCCTACGAGCAAGGGCGGGGGAAGGCGTTCATCGACGGCATGGAGAAGGCGCTCGCCGCCTCCCTGAAGATCCACCCCTACGACAGCCGGGCGGCGGCCGTCGAGGCGGTGGACGACCAGGAGGTCTTCGCCGTCCTGGAGGTGAAGGACGCGGGAGACCGCGTCACCCTGGACGTCTCCGGGGCATCCGGGGCTTCGGTCGCGGAGATCCTCGCGGAGGCGGCACCGGCCGTCGGCAGGGAGACCGGGACCGCGGTCACCGTCCGGGACATCAAGCCCCTCCAGGAGGGCGACCCCCGCGGACTCGCGATCTTCTACGTCTCCCTGGCGGCCGTGATCATCGGATTCGTCGGGGCCATCCAGCTCAGCGTGCACGCCAAGGGGCTGAACCCGCTGGAGCGCATCGCGTTCACCCTCGTGTACGCCCTGCTCGGCGGGTTCGTGATCGCCGCGGTGGTGGACTGGCTCCTGGGGGCGCTGGATCTGCCGTTCGTGGAGTCCTGGCTGATCCTCGCCCTGACGATGTTCGCCTCCGGCATGGTCTTCACGATGTTCAACACCCTCTTCGGACGCTGGGCGATGCTGCCCACCTGGGGGCTGATGGTCCTGCTCGGCAACCCGTCGTCGGGCGGCGCGGTGTCCTGGCCCCTGCTGCCGTCCCCGCTCGGCGTCATCGGCCGGTGGCTGCCCCCGGGCGGCTCGGTCAACGCCCAGCACACGGCGGTGTACTTCGCCGGCCACCAGCACGTCTTCCCGTTCCTGGTGCTCGCCGGCTGGGCCCTGGTCTCCTGCGCGGTGTTCTGGACCTGGCGCCACCGGCACCCGGGCGGCCGGGCGACGGGACCGGCGCACGCGGCCTGAACGGGCCCCGGCCCGACGCGCGTACGACGAAGGCCCCGTCCTGGCGGACGGGGCCTTCGGGTGGTGGCTGGGGCCGGGGTCGAACCGGCGACCTATCGCTTTTCAGGCGATCGCTCGTACCAACTGAGCTACCCAGCCACGAGATTCCTTGCGGAATCTCAGCGGTCCTGACGGGATTTGAACCCGCGGCCTCCACCTTGACAGGGTGGCGAGCACTCCAAACTGCTCCACAGGACCAAGCTTTGTGTGCGGCTGCGTAAGACAGTGTCGCACACGGTTTTGCGTGCCCCCAACGGGATTCGAACCCGTGCTACCGCCTTGAAAGGGCGGCGTCCTAGGCCGCTAGACGATGAGGGCTATCGGCCCGCCTGGGCGCTTCTCAGCGCGTCGGGGACGTGAGAAGCATATGGGATGGCGGGAGGTATCGCCAAAACGGTTTCCCGCGGGGTTCCGCGGGCGTGGGGCCGCCGTCGTCCGGCGGGCTCAGGGGGCCGATTCCGTGGGGCTGGGGGACCGGGGCGCGCCCGGCCGGTTCTCCTCCGGCAGATGGCGGCTGACCTCCGCCGTCGTCAGACCGAGACCGCCCAGCGCGATCTCGTCCCAGGCCTGCAGGTGGCGGGTGTCGCGGTCCAGATAGAGCACCGAGGCCTCGATCGGGTCCGGGTACCTGCCCTCCACGGCCCGCAGGCCGCTGCCGCCCGTGGAGCCCTCGACGCGGAGCCGGGTGCCGTACTTCATGACCTCCATCTCCTCGTGGTGCACGTGGCCGGCGAGCACGAGCGGCACGTCGCCGTCCGTCTGGCGGGCGGCGTCCGGGTTGTGGGCGACGGCGATGTCGACCGGGGTGCCCGCCGTCTTCTGGTCGACGAGGGCCGAGGCCAGGCGCCAGCCCGCCATCCGTTCCGCCGCGTCGCCGCCCGCGCGCACCGCCCGGTCGGGGGTGAACTGCGGGTCGCCGATCCCGGCGAAGCGCAGCCCGGCCACGGAGACCGCCCTTCCGTCGTCGAGGACGTGCACGTTCTTCATCCGCTCCAGA
Source organism: Streptomyces sp. NPDC026417 (assembly GCF_055567695.1). Classification (NCBI taxonomy): domain Bacteria; kingdom Bacillati; phylum Actinomycetota; class Actinomycetes; order Kitasatosporales; family Streptomycetaceae; genus Streptomyces; species Streptomyces sp. NPDC026417. The sequence goes on along the minus strand of NZ_JBVHPY010000007.1, from coordinate 2,397 downwards.
TACCGCTGGGTGTCCGCGGAGTCGTGGTTGCCGCGCACCCAGACGTACGGGGCGCCGAGGTCCGGGATCGGGTCCAGGAAGCCGTTCTCGGCCGCCGATCCGTGGTCCATGGTGTCGCCGGAGTCGACGATCACATCGATGTCGTACTGCTTCACCAGCGAGGCGATGATCTTCCAGCTCGCCGGGTTGAGGTGGATGTCGGAGACGTGCAGGACCCGGATCGTGGCGGGGTCCGGTTCGTAGGCCGGAAGGGTCGACGTGGCGTCGTACAGCTTCGTCACGTTCGTCACCAGGCGCGCCAACTCCTTCTGGTAGACGTCGAATTCGGTCACGATGCTGCGGGCGTCGCCGACGACGGAGGGTGCCGAGGAGAGCAGTCCGGAGAACTTCGGCTCCAGGACCGACTTGGGGTTCCAGGTGGCGTAGGCCGTCGCGCCGGACGCGGCCAGGAGCGCCAGTGCGAGGCCGCCGGCGGCCAGCGCGCGGCGGGGGCGGCGGTAGACCGCGAGGCCCAGTGCCGTGGCGCCCGAGACGACGGCGATGCAGGAGCGGACGGCCAGGTCGAGGGTGCCGTGCTCGACGTCCCGCGTGACCTCGTCCTGGAGGCCGGAGAGCCGCTCGGGGTGGTCCACGAGGGCCTGGGAGCGGACCGGGTCGAGCTGGTCGACGTCCACGTCCAGGCGGATCGGGGCCTGGTGGCTGCGGAGTTCCAGCGCGCCGAGCGGCGAGATGTTGATCTTCGTGCCGCCGGTGAGGGAGGGGCGCAGCGTCATCGTCGTGTCCATCGGGCCGACCGGGGCGCGGACGTTGCCGACGATCAGCAGGCCCAGCCAGGCGCCCAGCAGGACGACGGCTATGAGGCCGAGAGCACGGGTGTAGGGGTGCGGTTGCTGGACCAGTTCGACCACCGGCCGGCCGCGGCCGGAGCGGTAGTGCCGGAGCAGGGCGCGGGGTGCGTTCCGGACGGGGGCGAGGGTGCGGGTCAGGGCGCTGGTGAGCGTGCGGAGGCGGTGCGGGGTGGTGGCGGCGCTGGCCATTGGTGCCGTATGCCCAGGGGCGGCGGGGGATATGCGGGGGCGGGTCCGCGGCGGGCTTTCGCGCCGGCTCTCCTGTCGGGGCCCCGTACCGGACAATGGCCGTGTGCTGGAGATGACGCGCGAGGAGTTCGAGGAACTGGTGTCCGAGGCGTTGGACCGGATTCCGCCGGAGCTGACGCGGCTGATGGACAACGTGGCGGTGTTCGTCGAGGACGAACCGCCCGCCGACGACCCCGGGCTGCTCGGGCTGTACGAGGGCACGCCGCTGACCGACCGCGGCGAGTGGTACGCCGGGGTGCTGCCGGACCGGATCACGATCTACCGGGGGCCGACGCTGCGGATGTGCGACACGCGTGAGGACGTGGTCGCGGAGACCGAGGTGACCGTCGTCCACGAGATCGCGCATCACTTCGGGATCGACGACGCGCGGCTGCATGCGTTGGGGTACGGGTGAGCTCCCGGTGACGTGAGCGGCCGTCCGGACTCGTGTGCTTCGTCCTCACCGTTCGCTGTGGCTCGTTCGGCTGTGCGGGTGCGGGTGCGGGTGCGGGTGCGGGTGCCGGTGCGCTTGGCCTGATGGGGCGGGTGGCTCGTGGGGGCGCGTGTCCTCGGGCGGGCGCGGGGAGTTGGGCAGGTGGACTCCCGACCCGCCCCCGGAGGTGGCTGCCCGTGCGCGCCTTGTACGTACCTGTCCGTCTGGCCGCCACGGTCGTCGCCGTCGCCGCGGCGGCCGGTTGCATGAGCGTGGGCGACGACGGGGCCGGGCCCGGGCCGTCGCACTCCGCGGGGCAGCGGGGCGGGGAGGAGCCGGGCGGGGACTCGGCGGGGTCCGGTGGTGCGGCGGGGTTCCCCCGGGGGTCCGGGGGGCGGGGCGGCCCGGGCGAGCCGGGGGGTTCCGCGTCGGGAAAGGCGTCCTCGTCCGCGTCCGCGTCGGGGGGCAGGTCCGCGAAGCCCTCCGCCGAGGTGACGTCGAAGGACGGCAAGGGGGGCAAGGGGGGTTCCGGCGGTACGGGGGGTGGGCCGGGGGAGCCTCGGCCCACGAAGGGGGAGCCGAGTCCTACGCGTACGGGGGAACCGACTCCTACGGAGACGGCGCAACCGTCCGCGGATCCGACCGCCGAGCCGTCGTCCTCGGCGCATGAGCAGACCACGCAACTGGTGCAGCGGGAGCCGGCGCCTCGGGCGGGGGTGGGGTTCTCGGGGGCGTCTTGAGGTGGGCGTGGTGCGGGGTCGGTGCGGGTGCGGGTGCGCTGCGGGTGGTGGGTGGGTCGGGGCCGTGCCGGTACATCCGCCCGTCGCTGGTCGGGCACCTCCGTCCGTCACCAGCGTTCCTCGGTGGGGTGTGGCCCCGTCTCGACGG
>NZ_JBVHPY010000006.1:324860-376224 GCF_055567695.1 Streptomyces sp. NPDC026417 | reverse complement strand
CTCACCCCCCCCCCCCCCCCCCCCCCCCCCCCCCCCCCCCCCCCCCCACCCCCCCCCTCTCCCCCCCCCCCCCCCCCCCCCCCCCCCCCCGGAAGGAGAGGGAGGAGCGGCCCTCGCGGGCGCGCCTCCGGTGTGGAGGATCAGCCCTTGCGGGTGTTGATCTCCTCGGTGAGCTGGGGGACGACGTCGAAGAGGTCGCCGACCACGCCGTAGTCGACGAGGTCGAAGATCGGGGCCTCGGCGTCCTTGTTGATGGCCACGATGGTCTTCGAGGTCTGCATACCGGCGCGGTGCTGGATCGCACCGGAGATGCCGGAGGCGACGTACAGCTGCGGCGAGACGGACTTGCCGGTCTGGCCGACCTGGTTGGAGTGCGGGTACCAGCCGGCGTCGACCGCGGCGCGCGAGGCGCCCACGGCGGCACCGAGCGAGTCGGCGAGGCTCTCGATGATCGAGAAGTTCTCGGCACCGTTGACACCGCGGCCGCCGGAGACCACGATCGCGGCCTCGGTCAGCTCCGGGCGCCCGGTCGACTCGCGCGGGGTGCGCGAGGTGACCTTGGTGCCGGTGGCCTTCTCGGAGAAGGAGACCGTCAGGGCCTCGACGGTGCCCGCGGCCGGGGCGGCCTCCACGGGAGCCGAGTTCGGCTTGACCGTGATGACCGGGGTGCCCTTGGAGACACGGGACTTGGTGGTGAAGGAGGCGGCGAACGCGGACTGCGTGGCCACCGGACCCTCGTCGCCGGCCTCGAGGTCGACGGCGTCGGTGATGATGCCGGAGCCGATGCGGACCGCGAGGCGGGCCGCGATCTCCTTGGCCTCGGCGGAGGACGGCAGCAGCACGGCGGCCGGGGAGACGGCCTCGTACGCGGCCTGGAGCGCGTCCACCTTCGGCACGACCAGGTAGTCGGCGAACTCGGAGGCGTCGGCCGTGAGGACCTTGACCGCGCCGTGCTCGGCGAGAGCGGCCGCGGTGTTGTCGGCACCGGCACCGAGGGCGACGGCGACGGGCTCGCCGATGCGGCGGGCCAGCGTCAGCAGCTCCAGGGTGGGCTTGCGGACGGCGCCGTCCACGTGGTCGACGTAGACGAGAACTTCAGCCATGGGACTTCTTCTCTCCTGCTTACGAAGTGTCAGGGGGCGGTGGGGGTCCGACGGGCCGGACCCCGGGCGAATCTGGCGGGCCTAGATGAACTTCTGGCCCGCGAGGAACTCGGCCAGCTGCTTGCCGCCCTCGCCCTCGTCCTTGACGATCGTGCCGGCGGTGCGCGCCGGACGCTCGGCAGCGGAGTCGACCTTGGTCCAGGAACCGCCGAGACCGACCTCGTCGGCCTCGATCTCCAGGTCCTCCAGGTCCCAGGACTCCACCGGCTTCTTCTTGGCGGCCATGATGCCCTTGAAGGACGGGTAACGCGCCTCGCCCGACTGGTCGGTGACCGACACGACCGCGGGAAGCGAGGCCTCCAGCTGCTCGGAGGCGGCGTCGCCGTCCCGGCGGCCCTTGACCACGCCGTCCTCGACGGAGACCTCGGAGAGCAGCGTCACCTGCGGCACGCCCAGACGCTCGGCGAGCAGCGCGGGAACGACACCCATCGTGCCGTCGGTGGACGCCATGCCGGAGACCACGAGGTCGAAGCCGGCCTTCTCGATCGCCTTGGCCAGCACCAGGGAGGTGCCGATGGCGTCGGTGCCGTGCAGGTCGTCGTCCTCGACGTGGATGGCCTTGTCAGCACCCATGGACAGCGCCTTGCGCAGCGCGTCCTTGGCGTCCTCGGGGCCGATGGTCAGCACGGTGATCTCGGCGTCGTCGGCGTCCTCGGCGATCTGCAGCGCCTGCTCCACCGCGTACTCGTCGAGCTCCGAGAGCAGACCGTCCACGTCGTCGCGGTCCACCGTCAGGTCATCGGCGAAGTGCCGGTCGCCAGTGGCGTCGGGCACGTACTTCACAGTGACAACGATCCTCAAGCTCACGCCGGCTCTCCTACTGCATCGTCATTTCTGGGCTGCCTTCTTGCAGGCAGCATAGGCGCCTGAAGCGGCCGATCCCGGTCGGGGCGACCCGCGCTCCGAACGAAATATTACTCGTCAGTACACCTATCGCTTGCCCACTAAGCAAGCGCTTTGAACTGTGACCTTGACAACGCTGCGTAATCAACTGCGGAGCCTGTGGCATCGGCCACACCCGGGGACCTCGATCCGTCCTCGGGGGTCTCGTCGGGAGCACCCCCTAGTCACGCAGACCGTTGAAGCGCCCCTGGTGGTAGAGCAGCGGGCGGCCCGCGCCCGAGGGCTCGCCCAGGGATACCTCGGCCAGGACGATGCGGTGGTCGCCGGCCGGCACGCGGGCGACCACCCGGCACACCAGCCAGGCGAGGACGCCGTCCAGGAGGGGGACGCCCTCGGGCCCCTCGCGCCAGCGGGTGGGCGCCCCGAACCGGTCGGCGCCGCTGCGGGCGAAGGTGCCGGCCAGCTCCTGCTGGTGCTCGCCGAGTATGTGGACGCCGACGTGGTCCGACGCGGACACCGCGGGCCAGCTGGACGCGCCGGTGCCGATGCCGAAGGAGACGAGCGGCGGATCGGCGGAGACGGAGGTCAGCGAGGTGGCCGTGAAGCCGACGGGACCCGCTTCACCTCGGGCCGTGATCACGGCGACTCCGGCCGCGTGCTGCCGGAAGACGGAGCGCAGGAGGTCGGGAGAGGCGAGCCGGGCGGTGCCGAGACCGGGTGTGGCCGTCATGGAGTGGTCCTTCTTCGCGAGGTGACGTGGGCCCCCCGCTCGGGTGATGCCGCGATCGGGGGCGGGTCCGTGGCTGCTCAACGGCCCGGACAGCGCGCACTCGCGGTGCGGGCCAGGTCCACGTGGACGCGCGCGAAGAGAAGGAGTTCCCGGGGCATACGGTCAGGCTGACGATAGGTGGCGGGTGCAGTCAAGCGCGTCCCGCGTTCTGGGAGATCCCTCACGAAGATCACCACGGGTCAGACGGCCTCCCCGAGCGCGGCGATCACGTCCGCCTTGCGGGGCTGCCCGGTCGCCCGGCGCACGACCCGCCCGTCCGCGTCGAGGACCAGCACCGTGGGCGTCTTCAGGATCGCCAGTTCCCGCACCAGGTCCAGATGGTGCTCGGCGTCGATCTCGACATGGGACACGCCCGGAACCAGTCCGGCCACCTCGGCGAGCACCCGGCGAGTCGCCCGGCAGGGCGCGCAAAAAGCGCTGGAGAACTGGACGAGCGTGGCCCGTTCGCCCAGCGCCTCCCCCAACTCGGCCGGGCCGAGCCGCTTCCCGCCGTCACGCCCGCGCACTCCGACTCTCCCGCTCCGCCGCCGATGCAGCACTCCATAGGCGCTCGCCGCCGCGAGCACCACCACGCACACCACAAGTCCGGTCATCCTCGGCGACAGCGTTCACGAGACCGCAAAGATTCCCGGCTCCACGGATCCTGCCCCATGCGGAATGCTTGATTCATGGACATCGATGTGAGAGGGCCGCGGTTCGGAGCGGCCGTGACGACCGTCGTCCTGGCGGCCGTCCTGATCACCAACAGCGCCTGGCTGCTGGCCTGGCAGACCCTGGTCTTCGCCCTGGGCGCGGCGGGGCGCTCGCCGTACGGGTGGCTGTTCCGCACGGCGGTACGACCCCGGATCGGGCCGCCGGCGGAGTTCGAACCGCCGGAGCCCCCGCGGTTCGCACAGGTGGTCGGGCTCGCCTTCGCCCTTGTGGGACTGGTGGGTTACGCGGCGGGCCCGCAGTGGCTCGGCATGGCGGCGACCGCGGCCGCACTCGCCGCGGCCTTCCTCAACGCGGTCTTCGGATACTGCCTGGGCTGCGAGATGTACCTGCTCGTACGTCGTCTGACGGTGCGCGCGGGGTAAAGCCCCGGGAAAACCCCGAGGTCGATCACGGGTCGACGTGACGAGGATCTCGCCCTTCTCCGGCACCAGGACTGGCCCCCCGTCCGTTCTTGGGGCACGATCTGCGCAATGCCGTAAACCTACGGCTGCGTAACTTTCCCGCCGGGAGCCCCCTTTCCCAGGCAGAGAGAAGGGTCCACCCCGTCCATGGCAGAGCTTGTCTACCGTCCCGTCGTCGGTCTCGCCCTCACGCTGTTCAAGGCCTGGGACCTCAAAATCGACTGCAAGGGATCGGAGAACATTCCGCGCTCGGGCGGCGCCGTGCTGGTGAGCAATCACATCAGCTATCTCGACTTCATCTTCGACGGCATGGCCGCGCTCCCCCAGAAGCGCCTGGTGCGCTTCATGGCGAAGGAGTCGGTGTTCCGCCACAAGATCTCCGGCCCGCTGATGCGCGGCATGAAGCACATCCCGGTGGACCGCAAGCAGGGCGAGCAGGCGTACTCGCACGCGCTGGACTCGCTGCGCTCCGGCGAGATCGTCGGCGTCTTCCCCGAGGCCACCATCTCCCCGTCGTTCACGCTGAAGAGCTTCAAGTCGGGCGCGGCCCGCCTGGCGCAGGAGGCCGGCGTCCCGCTGATCCCGATGGCGCTGTGGGGCACCCAGCGCCTGTGGACCAAGGGACACCCGCGCAACTTCAAGCGGAGCCACATCCCGATCACGATCCGCGTCGGTGAGCCGGTCGAGGCCCCGAGCGACCAGTACGCGGGCGCCATCACGCGCCGGCTGCGCGGACGGGTGCAGGAACTCCTGGAGGCGGCGCAGCGCGCCTATCCCGTCCGCCCCAAGGGCCCGGACGACACCTGGTGGATGCCCGCGCACCTCGGCGGCACGGCACCGACCCCCGAAGAGGTGCGGGCCGCCGAGGCACGCTGAGCACATTCCGGGCCGGGGCGTGGACGCGCGCCGGTTACTCCTCAGACCGGGGCGTGGACGGTGACCCGCGCCCCGGGGCTGAACTTCTCCAGGAGACCGGCGAGTTCGGCACCGGCCCGCTCGACGTCGGCCACCGGCATCGGCGCCAGGCCCTCCAGCAGGAAGACCGCGGAGGTGGACGCCTCGGTGAGCCTGGTGCGCGGCCCCTGGCGCCAGTTCCAGCGGCGGCAGGTCACGCCCGCCTCGTCGCGCCACACCACCTCGCCCGCGTCCGGGTGCTCGACCACCTCTTCCCCGCCCGCGGACGTCAGGAACTCCTCGTCGCCCGTGGCGCGCACGAGCCGCATCCCGCCCTCGATGCGGTCGGTGTCCTCGCCGCCCACCGGGATCAGGTGAGCGACGCTGATCGCGTTGTAGACGTCGACGAGCAGGTTGATGCGGGGCAGGCCGGCGTCCGACAGCGCCCTTTTCGCCAGCGCCTCGGCCGAGTTGCGCGTGCGGGAGGGCTTGGAGCCGAATGCCGTGTAGGTCTCCCGCCAGGCCGCCATGTGCGGGTCCTCGTGCGGGGCGCGGCCTGCCAGCCGTGCGGCGAGACGACGTGCCGCGTCGTCGAGGAGCGCCGAAGTCCCGTCCGTGCTCGGTCCGTTGACGAGCCCGTCCGCCTCGATCGCCACGTGGGTGAAGCCGGGCGCGAGTGCGCGGACCTCGTCGGACACGGTGAGGGTGAGAGTCATCGTCTGCCTTGCGTCAGAGTGCGGTGGGGAGTGTCTTCCACAGGTGCGGGCGGTCCCGGGCACCCTTGAGGGCCGCCAGCACCTCCGGATGAGGTGCAGCGTACAGTACTGGATAGTCCACCTCATTGGACTCCGGATCCGGGATCCAGGCCAGCCGCTCGCCGTCGAGGGAGAACTCGGCGTCGACCCCGGGCTTGTTCCCGCGGCAGTCCTGACGGTGCCAGGACCCGCGGAAGCGCACGGCGACCAGACCGTGCACACAGCGTCCGCTCCCGTCGTCGTGCAGCAGGGACTGATAGCAGAGCGCGGTGGGAATGTCCTCGGCCCGCAGCAATGCCGTCAGCGCGTGCGCCTTGGCGTGGCATATCCCGGTGCGCCGCTCCAGCACGTCGGAGGCGCGCCAGGTGACGCGCGGATCTCCGGCGTCCTGCGAGTGCGGAATGGTGTCGCGCACGAATTCGTAGGCGGCTCGCGCATAGGCATACGAGTCTGCCACCTCCCGCGCGAGCCGGGAAGCCACGTCGCGCACCACGGGGTGATGATGGTCGATGACCTCGTCGGCGGCCAGATAGGCGGACAGGTCGGGGGTCTGCTGGATCAGCTCCATGCCGGCAGAGCATAGGAATACGGTCGACCGAGAGTCAATGACTTTTCGGTCGACCGTATATCTATGCACATCGTGATCCCGCGGTTCGAGATCTAGCGCGCCATCTCTTCCTTCAGTGCCGCCACGAACCCGTCCACGTCGTCCTCCGTCGTGTCGAAGGCGCACATCCAGCGCACGTCACCGGCGGCCTCGTCCCAGAAGTAGAAGCGGTAGCGCTTCTGCAGCCGCTCGCTGACGTCGTGCGGCAGGCGTGCGAAGACCGCATTGGCCTGCACCGGGTGGAGGATCTCCACGCCGTGGACGGCGCGGACGCCCTCGGCCAGCCGCTGGGCCATCTCGTTGGCGTGCCGGGCGTTGCGCAGCCACAGGTCCTTGGCCAGCAGCGCCTCCAACTGCACGGAGACGAACCGCATCTTGGAGGCCAGCTGCATGGACAGCTTGCGCAGGTGCTTCATGTGGCGGACCGCGTCGTGGTTGAGGACGACGACGGCCTCGCCGAACAGCGCGCCGTTCTTCGTGCCGCCCAGCGACAGGAGGTCCACGCCGACCGCGTTGGTGAACGCCCGCATCGGGACGTCCAGCGCGGCGGCCGCGTTGGCTATCCGGGCACCGTCGAGATGGACCCGCATCCCGTGGGCGTGCGCGTGCTCGCAGATCGCCCGGATCTCCTCGGGCGTGTAGAGGGTGCCGAGTTCGGTGTTCTGGGTGATGGAGACGACCTGCGGCATCGCCCGGTGCTCGTCGTCCCAGCCGTACGCCTGCCGGTCGATCAGCTCGGGCGTGAGCTTGCCGTCCGGCGTGGGTACGGTGAGCAGCTTGAGGCCGCCCATGCGCTCGGGGGCGCCGCCCTCGTCCACGTTGATGTGCGCGCTCTCCGCGCAGATCACCGCGCCCCAGCGGTCGGTGACCGCCTGGAGCGCCACCACGTTGGCGCCCGTGCCGTTGAAGACCGGGAACGCCTCGGCTCCGGCGCCGAAATGGCTGCGGATGATCCGCTGGAGGTTGGCCGTGTAGTCGTCCTCGCCGTACGCGACCTGGTGCCCGCCGTTGGCCAGGGCCAGGGCGGCGAGCACTTCGGGGTGGGCCCCCGCGTAGTTGTCGCTGGCGAAGCCGCGGACGTCCGGGTCGTGGTGACGCCGGGCATCGGTCTTCGGAGGGTTCACGGCTTCTCGGTCAGCCACAGACGGTTTCCGTTCACTTCACCGGCGGACCTCTCCCAGACGCCGGCGATGGCCTCGGCCAGCTCCGTGACGTCCGTGAAGCCCGCGAACTTCGCGTTGGGTCGCTCGGCGCGCATGGCGTCGTGCACCAGTGCCTTCACCACCAGGATCGCAGCCGCGGAGCGCGGGCCGTCCTCGCCCCCCGCCTTGCGGAAGGCGTCGGCCATGGCCAGCGTCCAGGCCTCGGCCGCGGCCTTCGACGCGGAGTAGGCGGCGTTGCCCGCGGTGGGCTTGGAGGCGCCGGCGGCACTGATGAGCAGGTACCGTCCGCGGTCGCTGCGCTGGAGCCCGTCGAAGAAGGCGAGCGAGGTGTGCTGGACCGTGCGGATCAGCAGCTTCTCCAGCAGGTCCCAGTCCGCGAGGTCGGTCTCGGCGAACGAGGCGCTGCCGCGCCAGCCGCCCACCAGGTGGACCAGCCCGTCCACGCGGCCGAAGTCCTTCTCGATGCGGTCGGCCCAGTCACGGGTCGCCTTGAGGTCGAGCAGGTCGACCGTGTCGCCGACGACGGTGGCACCGCCGTGCGCGTAGCGCGCGGCGTCCACGGCCTCGGCGAGGCGCTGCGGGTCGGCGTCCGAGCCGACGACGACGGCGCCCGCCTCGGCGAGCCGCAGCAGTGCGGCCCGCCCGGCCGGTCCTCCGGCGCCCGCCACCGCGATCACCGCGCCCGCGAGTGCTCCGTTGCCGTTCCCCTGGGCCATCGTCTTCGCCTCCTGAGCGTCCTCGGCGCGGGCGCTCACGCGGCGATCCGCCCGGCGTTCTCCGCGGTGATGCCCTTGGTCGAGGCGATCACGTTCTTCAGCTTCTTCGCAAGCGCCTCGTAGAACATGCTCAGCGGAAACTCGTCCGGGAGCACGTCGTCGACGAGCTTGCGCGGCGGCAGGCTCAGGTCCAGGGCGTCGGGGCCCTTGGCCCAGCGCGAACCGGGGTGCGGGGCAAGGAACCGGGAGACCAGGTCGTACGCGGCGAACCAGTGCACCAGCTTCGGACGGTCGATGCCCGCCCGGTAGAGGTCCTCGATCTCGGCGCAGAGCTGGTTGGTGACCTGCGGGGCGCGCTGCCAGTCGATGTGCAGCTTGTTGTCCGTCCAGCGGACGACGTCGTGCTTGTGCAGGTAGGCGAAGAGCAGCTGGCCGCCGAGGCCGTCGTAGTTGCGCACGCGCTCACCGGTGACCGGGAAGCGGAACATGCGGTCGAAGAGGACGGCGTACTGCACGTCACGGGCCTGCGGGACGCCGTCGGCCTCCAGCTTCACGGCCTCCTTGAAGGCGGTGAGGTCGCAGCGCAGCTCCTCCAGGCCGTACATCCAGAACGGCTGCCGCTGCTTGATCATGAACGGGTCGAAGGGCAGGTCGCCGTGGCTGTGGGTGCGGTCGTGGACCATGTCCCACAGGACGAAGGCCTCCTCGCAGCGCTTCTGGTCGTGGACCATGGCCGCGATGTCCTCGGGCAGGTCCAGGCCGAGGATGCCGACCGCCGCGTCGGTGACCGCGCGGAAGCGGGCCGCCTCACGGTCGCAGAAGATGCCGCCCCAGGTGAAGCGCTCGGGTGCCTCGCGCACGGCGATGGTCTCCGGGAAGAGCACGGCGGAGTTGGTGTCGTACCCCGCGGTGAAGTCCTCGAAGGTGATGCCGCAGAACAGCGGGTTGTCGTAGCGCGTGCGCTCCAGCTCGGCCAGCCAGTCGGGCCAGACCATGCGCAGCACGACCGCTTCGAAGTTGCGGTCCGGGTTGCCGTTCTGCGTGTACATGGGGAAGAGCACGAGGTGCTGGAGGCCGTCCTCGCGATGGGCCGCCGGCTGGAAGGCCAGCAGCGAGTCGAGGAAGTCCGGCACCTTGAAGCCGTCGTCCGCCCAGCGCTGCAGGTCCTTGACCAGGGCCTCGTGGTACTCGGCGTCGTGCGGCACCAGCGGGGCGAGCTGCTTCACCGCGTCGATGACACGGTGGACGGCCAGCTCGGCGTCGGAGGCGTCAGGGGCCCCCTCGGCCTCGAAGTCGATGGACCCGTCCTTGGCCTGCCACGGCCGTATCTGCTCCACGGCATCCTTGAGCACAGGCCAAGCCGGGTGCTCCACCACCCTGGTCAGGGGAGGAATCCGTTCCTCCGTACCCACCTGCACAAGAATTTCCGTCATGACCCATCCTCCACGGGAGAACCTCGCGTATGGACACCGTATGCATTCGAGGTTCCTTCCCACAAGTGGAGACCCGGCAAATTATCCTGTGCGACCCCCGTCTTCACCGCTCTTTTTCCTGTCGGACACCGTGCAGGCGGTGACTTCCGCGCTATGACGCCGAGTGTGGCGCGGATCCTGAAGACACTCCGGAAAGTCGTCACCGAGCCCCACGAGGGGCAGGGCCGACGACGGTGGTCAACCCGCCGGTGACTCGCCCACCCCAGGGTGACCCGGTCCGGTGCCGCGGTGCGGTTCAGCCCTGCGCAAGGCCCCCATTGCCCGGCGTACGAGCGGGTACAACGCACCGCAAGGGCCGTTAGGCTGCGGCCTTGCCGCGTGGACGCCCCGTCGGACTCCACGCCGGAGCCGAGCCGCCGTCGACGGAAGCGAGTTGAACCTTGAACTTCCTCACCATCGGTCATCGCGGAGTGATGGGTGTCGAACCCGAGAACACCCTGCGTTCCTTCGTCGCCGCCCAGCAAGCGGGCCTCGACCTGATTGAACTCGATCTGCATCTGAGCAAGGACGGCGCCCTGGTCGTCATGCACGACGCCGACGTGGACCGCACGACCGACGGCACGGGCCCGATCGCCGAGAAGACGCTCGCCGAGCTGCGGGCGCTGGACGCCGGGCAGGGCGAGCGCGTCCCGGTGTTCGAGGAGGTGCTGGACGCCGTCAAGGCGCCGCTGCAGGCCGAGATCAAGGACGTGGCGGCGGCGCGGGCGCTGGCGGAGGTCATGCACCGGAGGGACCTCGTCGCACGGGTCGAGGTGCTGTCCTTCCACGACGAGGCGATCGCCGAGATCGCCCGGCTCGTGCCGGGCGTCCGCACCGCCCTGGTCGCCAGCCGCTTCGGGGTCGACGTCGTCGACCGCGCCACCGCCGTGGGCGCCTCGACCCTGGTGCTCAACATCCGCCGGCTGACCCTGGAGGTCGTCGAACGAGCGCGGAAGGCGGACCTGCGGATCATCGGCTGGGTGGTGAACACCCAGGACCACCTGCGGCTCGTGCGGGCCCTGGAACTGGACGGCGCGACGACCGACTACCCGGAGATCAAGCGCACCGGCCGCTTCACTGCATGAACGTCACGGCAGCGGCTTGACCAGCAGCTCGAACTGCAGGTCGTCGCGGCGGGGAATGCCGAAGCGCTCGTCGCCGTACGGGAAGGGCGTCATCCTGCCCGTACGGCGGTACCCGCGCCGCTCGTACCAGGCGATGAGGTCGTCGCGCACCGAGATCACCGTCATGTGCATCTCCTCGGCGCCCCAGGCCTCGCGCGCGTGCCGCTCCGCCTCGGCGATGATCACCTTGCCGAGGCCGGCGCCCTGGAGGGCAGGGTTCACCGCGAACATGCCGAAGTAGGCGTGCGCGCCTCGGTGTTCGAGCTGGCAGCAGGCGACCACCGTGCCGTCGCGCTCCACGGTGAGCAGCCGGCTGTCCGGCGACTTGATCACGGCGAGCACGCCCTCGGGGTCGGTCCGCTGCCCGTCCAGGATGTCGGCCTCGGTGGTCCATCCGGTCCTGCTGGTGTCCCCGCGGTAGGCGGACTCGATCAGCACGACCAGGGCGTCGACGTCGGCATCGGTGGCGTCGCGGAAGGTCAGTCCGTCGGCGGTCGTGTCCATGGAGCGGTTCTCCGATCGGTGGCGCGGCTCGGGCACCGACGAGAGTAACCCTCGCCCGGGCGGTGTCCGCACGGTCGCGCCGCTCACCCGGAGGGCGGGCCCCCGCGGCCTCCGGTGCGTGTTCTCGGAGTGCCAAGCGGAGGCCCGCGTACCGGCCCGCCCCGGGTGTCCGCCCGGTGCGGCGGGAGTGCGTCCGGGAGTCGTGGGGCAGGCGCGGCCGTGCGGACACCGCCTAGGCTGCGGGTGCATGGTGCATGTACTGAGCAGCCGGACCCTTCTGCGTCCCACCGACCCCGAGCGCTCCCGCCGCTTCTACGGAGAGCAGCTGGGCCTCGCCGTACACCGCGAGTTCGGCACGGGCCCCGAGCGGGGCACGGTCTACTTCCTCGGCGGGGGCTTCCTGGAGGTCGCGGGGCGCTCCGACACCCCGCCGTCCCCCGCCCTCAAGCTGTGGCTCCAGGTCGCCGACGCGGCGTCGGCGCACACGGAGCTCACCGCCGCGGGCGTCGACATCGTGCGTCCGCCGGTGAAGGAGCCCTGGGGACTGATCGAGATGTGGGTCGCCGACCCCGACGGGACCGAGATCGTGATCGTGGAGATCCCGGCCGACCATCCCTTGCGGTACCGCCCCGGCATCTGACGCCGACCGGCCCCGCGGGGTCCGTGCCGGCCCACCGGATGGCCCCGGCCGCGGCCAGGCCCTAGCGTGCTGGGGACAGCCGTCCTGGTGGAAGGAAGCGCCATGCAGCTCGCCAACACCGTGCCCGGCGGTCCCTGCTGGACCGAGCTCGGGACCAGTGATCCGGAGGCGGCCAAGCGGTTCTACGCCGAGTTGTTCGGCTGGCGCCCGGAGACGGATCCGCGCGAGGAGGCGGGCGGCTACACGGTCGCGCACCTCGGTGACGCGGCCGTCGCGGCGATCTCCCCGCTGTACGGGGAGGCGCAGCCGGTCGCCTGGAACGTCTCGTTCTCGGCGCCCGACGTGGATGCCACGGCGGATGCCGTACGGGCTGCGGGCGGCACCGTCGTGCACGGCCCCATGGACGTCTTCGACATGGGCCGGTTCGCGGTCGCCCTCGACCCGGCCGGTGCGGCCTTCCAGCTGTGGCAGCCGCGGGCCTTCCCGGGCGCCGGACTGTTCGACGCACCCGGGTCCCTGGCCTGGGTCGAGCTGCTGACCCGCACGCCCGAACAGGCGACGGCCTTCTACACCACGCTCTTCGGATGGAGCGTCAACGCCTCGGAGCAGTACACGCAGTGGGGTCTCGGCGGCGCCGACTTCGGCGGCATGCTGACGATGGACGGCACGTTCCCGCCCGAGGTGCCGCCGCACTGGCTGCCCTACTTCGCCGTCGAGGACGTGGACCTGCGGGCGGACGCGGCCGTCGCGGCGGGCGGCAGCATGCTCATGGAGCCGACGTCCGTGCCGGACGGGCCGCGCATCGCCCTGCTGAAGGACCCGCAGGGCGCGGTCTTCGGCATCTGCCCGGCGGGCGGGGACCAGGCCTGAGGGGTCGGCGACCCGGATCTCCCGGTGCGCCGCGGCCGGTCACACGCGCGGCCTGCCCAGCGCGCCTTCCAGCTGCCCCAGCAGCTCGCCGAGCAGGACCGAGAGCTCCCGCTGCCGGCCGGAGTCGATCCCGGACAGGACGGTCGTCTCGTAGGCGAGCTGCTCGGGCAGGATGCCGTCGACGAGATCGCGCCCCTCGTCGGTCAGCCGGACGTGCGCGACCCGGCGGTCCCGGGTGTCGCCGCGGCGTTCGACCAGCCCGCGCTCGGTGAGCTGCTTCAGCCGCTTGGTGACGGCCGCGCCGGAGGAGAAGGTCTCGCGGGCGATCTCGCTCGGGGTCAGTTCGTGGCCGGTGCGCCGCAGTGTGCCGAGGACGTCGAACTCCGGGCGGGTCAGGCCGGCCCGGCGCAGCGGGGCGTCCTCCGCCTGTTGCAGGAGGGCCGCGCTGCGGTTGATGCGGCCGATGATCTCCATCGGACCGGTGTCGAGGCCGGGATGGACGGACTGCCACTGCCGTACCACGGCGGCCATCGTGTCCACCGGTGCCGCCGGCCCGGCCCCGGCCACGGGCCCGGTGTCCTCGGAGCCGCTCCCGGGTGTGCTGCCCGGGGCGTCCCCGGCCGGCGCCCGCCCGGCCGCCGCCTTCGCCGCCCGCCCGTGTGCTGCCGTCATGCCTGTGCGTCCTCCAAGGAGTGGGGTCCCCGACGTCGTACCGTCGCCGCGAGCGTACGGTGTGCGGCCTGCTCCGCCCGCATCACCCGCTCCTCCGGCAGGGCGCGCTGCCACCACTCGCCCGCCGCCGCGTCGGCCGTGGCCCGCAGCTCGACGGTGGCGGCGGCGAGGGCGCGGCGCGCGGCTTCCACGGCGCCGGGCGCGGCCTGCCGGTCGGCCAGGACGCGGGCCGCATGGCCACGGGCGCGCTCGACGGCGCCGAGGGCCTCCTCGATGCGGTCGCCGGCCCGCCGGTTGGTGACCACGACGGCCGCGGCGAATCCGACGAGCGCGCCGACGAGGGTGTCGACCACCCGGTCGGTCATCAGCTCACCGGGCTCCTGGTAGCGCGCGAACTCGGTGATGAGCAGCGCCATGGGGGTGACGCAGACGCTGCCGAGCCAGTAGTTGCGGCCGATCAGCGCCTCGGCCCCGAAGTTGAGCAGGAGGCAGCACAGCACGAGCGC
Source organism: Streptomyces sp. NPDC026417 (assembly GCF_055567695.1). NCBI lineage: Bacteria > Bacillati > Actinomycetota > Actinomycetes > Kitasatosporales > Streptomycetaceae > Streptomyces > Streptomyces sp. NPDC026417. The sequence continues at coordinate 362,390 of NZ_JBVHPY010000006.1, read as the reverse complement.
GGCCTGTCCTAGGTGCGCGAGGGGGACGATCGCGGCAAAGACCAGCACGCCGACCAGATTGCCGACCACGCGCTGGACTCCCCGGCTCCAGGTGAGGGTGACGTTGGCCTGGTAGAGCGAGGCCGCGGTGACCAGTGCCCAGTAGGGGCGGCCGACACCGAGGGCGAGTGACACGTAGCCGGCGAGGGCGCAGCCGAGCGCGGTGCGCAGGGCGATGGGGGCCAGCGGGGCGAGCCTGGCGGACAAGGGGCGCGCCGGGCTGTCGAGTTCGGCCTCCACGCCGAGCAGCTCACCGGTCCCGGGATCGCCCGCGGACGGGACGGGACCGGTACCGCGCAGCCGGGCGGCCCAGCTGCGCAGCTGCCCGGCATCGGTGTCGGCGGGGGCGGCGAGCGCGACCTCCGCGCGGACCACGAGCCGCTCCAGGGCGCGCCGGGAAGCCGAGCGGGCGCCTGTGGAGAGCAGGCACTGCCAGGCGGCGTGGACGGCGGCGGCACCGGCTGCCCGGCTTCCCGCGTGCCCGTCCGCGGTGCCCCGCGTCTCCACGTACGTCGCCGCGGCGGCGAGCGCCTGCGCCGTGGCCCGCCGCTCGGGTCCGTGCGGGCGCAGGAGGGCGGGCGCCATGCCGACCAGCCAGGCCCAGGCACCCGCGCAGGCGGCGAGCGCCAGGTGCCCGGGGACCTGGCCGAGGTGCTGCGGCGCGAAGAGGGACGCGGAGCTGATGAAGGTGAGGATGACGTGCCCGGGCGGCCCGACGCGGGTGGCGTCGCACAGCGTCTTCTGCACGGCGGCCAGCAGCGCGCCGACGGTGACCAAAACGACGGTGTTCCCGGTGAGGGACGCCGTGGTCAGGGCGACGGTCACTCCGCCGAGCATGCCGAGCACCACCATGGCCAGCACCCGCGCCCGGGCGGCGTACGGGCGGTTGTGGGCGTACAGCGCGCAGAGGGATCCGGCCATGGTGTACATCGCCAGGTCGAGACGGCCGAGCGCGAGGAGGGTGAGGTTGGGCGGGGCGACCGCGGCGACGACGCTCAGCGCGGGCTTGAACCAGATGTCCGAGGGCCTGCCCAGGCGGAGCGCTCCGGCGAGCGGAAGGTGACGTACGCGGGCGAGGGGAGACATGGGGGACGCACTGCTCATGAGGACAACCTTAACAGGTGTTTTACCTGTAAACGATTCACCCCTGATCCGTGCATCCGCTCCCCCGGCCGTCCGGCCTGCGGTGCACCCCCGCACGCTCCCCCGCGTACACCCTTGCGCTCGCTTGCGCACCGAGCGGGCCGGGCATGCCCTGACCGACCGTCCGACACCGTCGAAGGGGGAGGTGCGCGGTGCACGGACCGGCTTCGCCCGGCTGGCTGCTCGTCGCGCTGTGCGCGGCGACCGGCGCCTACTGCCTGCTGCGGATGCGCAGTCCGGTCGACGAGCAGCGCCGCGCCGCGGGCGGCGAGGCGCTCATGGGCTTCGGCATGGCCGCGATGGCGGTACCCGCCGCCGTGGCGGCGCCGCCGCGCTGGACCTGGCTGGTGTACGCGGCGGTGTTCGGCTCCGCCGCCGTCCGCGCGCTCTGGGCGGCCCGCCGGAGCGCCCATCACCTGCACCATCTGGTGGGCGCCTGCGCGATGGCCTACATGGGCGCGGTGATGGCCGCGTCCCCGGCCGCGCACGGGCACGCCGGCCACGGCACCTCCGGGATACCGGTGGTGACCGGCGCCCTCCTGCTCTATTTCGCGGGATACGTGCTGTGGTCCGGGACCAGGCTGCTGCCGGTGCCCGGCGCGGCCGGGCCGGCCGGCGCGGCGGCCCCGGCACCGGCGGGTCGCGGGGGTGGCGCCGTCGGCTGGGGCGACCGCCCCGAAGTGGCGCGGGCGTGCCGGCTCTCGATGGGGATGGCCATGGTGGCCATGCTGCTCACCCTCTGACCCCGCGGCGCACGAGGCCGCACCGGACAGGCACACCGGGAGGGCGCGGGTCCCGCGGCGGACCGCGCGGCCGAGGGCGTACGGCCCCGTGGCGTGCGTCACTTGACGTGGCAGCCCGTATCGTCCGGCGGTCCCCGCTCATAGGCTGCACCCATGATGGTCCCCGCGGCACTGTTGCTGCTCGGCGCCCTGGCCGCCGTCGTCGCTCCGCGGCTGCTCGCCCGGGCCGACTGGCCGGACCGCGAGCCGGTGGTCGCCCTGTGGGTGTGGCAGTGCGTTGTCGCGGGCGTCCTGCTGTGCTGCGTGCTGTCGATGACGCTGAGCGCGGCCGCCGCCTGGGTCGCCGTGCGAGGCCATGTGTTCGCACCGGCACCGCACTCCGTCGTGGACGCCTACGCGCTGAGCACGGGCGGCCCCTGGGCCGCGGCGACCGCCGTGGCGCTCGCGTGCGGAGGCGCGTGGACGGCGGCGATGCTGACCCGCGAGATCATGCGCGCCGGGGCGCGCCGCAGGCGGCGTCGCGCCGAACTCCTGCACCGCGCCCCGCTGTTGCCGGGTGAGGAGCCCGGCAGCGACCGGCTGGTGGTGCTGGAGGGCGAGCGTCCGGACGCCTGGTGGCTGCCCGGCGCCGCGCCCCAACTCGTCATCACCACGGCCGCGTTGCAGCGGCTGCACGGACGTCAGCTGGATGCCGTCCTCGCCCACGAGCAGGGCCACGCGCAGGCGCGTCACGACTGGCTGCTGCACTGCTCGGGCGCGCTGGCCAACGGGTTCCCGCAGGTACCGGTCTTCGCCGCATTCCGCAACGAGATGCACCGGTTGGTGGAACTCGCCGCCGACGACATGGCGTCGCGCCGCTTCGGCCGCCTCACCACCGCGCTCGCGCTGGTCGAACTCAACGAGGACCGGGGCGTGTTCGGGCCCTGTCCGACGCCGCAGGCCCACGTCCCGCAGCGCGTCCACCGCCTGCTCACCCCGCCGGACCGGCTGACGGCGGCGCGCCGGCTGCGGCTGACCGCGGCGGGCGCCCTGGTGCCGGTGATCCCCGTGCTGATCGCGTTCGTGCCGGGCCTGCGGGCGCTCGGGTAGCCCTCGGCGACCGGACACCGCCCAGCCGTCGCGGCGCACGGGCGGCGCCCGCCGCGCCGTACGGGCGCGTGCCGGCCTCCCGCCCGCGACCCGAAAGCGGGACATTGGCATGGAATGCCGGACTTCGGCGAGGATCGACGTATGCACCACCCGCCCGTCGACACGCCCGCCCGCGCACCGGCCCCACGGATCGCGGCCCTCGTCGCGGTGCCGCTCGCCGTGGCCTCCCTCGCGCTCCTCCTGCTGGTCGCGTCCTCCTGGCGTCCGCTGCTCAACGCCGACGGCGACATCGCGCGCACCACGCACCGCTGGGCGGTCGACGAACCCGGCACCACCCGGGCCTTCCGCGTGCTGACCGACTGGGTGTGGGATCCGACGACGATGCGCATCCTCTGCGTGGTCGTCATCCTCTGGCTGGTGCTGAAGCACTCGGCCTGGCGGACGGCCCTGTGGCTGGCGGTCACCTGCGCGGTGGGCACGCTGCTGCAGCAGGGCATCAAGGCCGCCGTCGACCGCCGGCGCCCCGTCTGGCCCGATCCCGTGGACTCCGCCCACTACTCGGCCTACCCCTCCGGCCACGCCTTGACGGCGACGGTGGTGTGCGGGCTGCTGCTGTGGCTGCTCCGCCGGTACGGCGCGGGGCGCGCCCTGTGGTGGACCGCTCTCGCCCTCGCGGTGGTCTCCGCCGCGGGTGTCGGCCTCACGCGCGTCTGGCTGGGCGTCCACTGGCCCTCGGACGTCCTGGGCGGCTGGCTCATCGGGGCGTTCCTGGTCGCGCTGGCGGTTGCGGCGTACCACCGCTGGGTCGAGCCCGCCGGAACGCCGGCCGCGCCGCCCGCGCCCGGCCCACGGCCGGGGCGGTCTTGACCGGCACGACGGAGAGATCAAGGATCGACTCCCATGGCGATCAAAGGTGCGCTTTTCGACTTCTCCGGAACCCTCTTCCGTATCGAGTCCACCGAGGCCTGGCTGCGGGCCGTGCTGGCGGACGCCGAGGTCTCCCTGCCCGAGCCCGAGTTGATCGGTGCGGCCCGGGAGCTGGAGGCGGTGGGCGCGCTCCCGGGCGGCGCCTCCGCGCTCCGGCCGGTCCCGGAGGACCTGGCCGAGGTGTGGGCGGCACGCGACCGCAGTGCCGACCTGCACCGGGCCGCGTACACCGGAGTCGCGCGCCAGGTCCCGCTGCCCGATCCGGGACTCTACGACGCCCTGTACGACCGGCACCGCGCCCCGGCCGCCTGGACCGCGTACCCGGACGCCCGTGAGGTGCTCGGAACGCTGCGCGAGCGGGGGATCGCCGTGGGCGTGGTCAGCAACATCGGCTGGGATCTGCGCCCGGTGTTCCGCGAGCACGGACTGGACGCGTACGTCGGCGCCTATGTGCTCTCCTACGAGCACGGCATACAGAAGCCGGACGTACGACTCTTCGCGACGGCCTGCGATGCGCTCGGAGTCGCCCCGCAGGACACCGTGATGGTCGGGGACGACCGCCTGGCGGACGGAGGCGCCGCGGCGTTGGGCTGCGACGTGCACTTCGTGGACCATCTGCCGGTGGCCCACCGCCCGGCGGGACTGCGGCCGGTGCTCGGCCTGCTCGACTGACCGGCCCGGCGGATCAGCTCTGGTAGCCCTCGACCTGCGAGGCGGGGCGCACCCGCGCCTCGTCCGGGTTCTCGCCGAACTCCGTCTTCGCGCGGCGCTGGCGGAGCAGGTCCCAGCAGCGGTCGAGCTCGCGCTCCAGTTGTCCGAGCCGCTGGTTCTCCGTGGCGCTGTCGATCCTTCCGGAGGCGAGGGCGTCACGAAGGCGCCGCTCGTCGTCCACCATCGCCGTGATCCTGGCCAGGATCTCCTCTTGATCCATGTCCATCGCCTCCTCGGCCCCCGTGTCCACAACTCTAGGGACGGATCGGCGGCGCTGCGACAGCTGGCTGCGCAGGCCCGCCCTGGACGATCCCCCGCGTCGCCCAGGGCGGACGGCAGCCCGGATCGGACCCGCTGGGGGTCTTGGCCGGACGCGTTGAGTATAGTTGGCTGGCAGCCAGTCAACGCAGGAGTTACAGCATGTCCCCGCGCAGCGCCTCGGTCAATGAAGAGTTGCGGCGGCGTTCCCGGGAGCGGCTTCTGCAGGCGGCCGTGGAGCTGGTCCGGGAGCGCGGATACGACGCGACGACGCTCGGGGACATCGCGGATCGCGCGGGTTCGGCGCGGGGCCTGGTGTCGTACTACTTTCCCGGCAAGAGGCAGCTGCTGCAGTCGGCCGTGCACCGGCTGATGCACCGCACGCTGGAAGAGGCGCTGGAGCGGGAGCCGCGCACCGACGACGGCCGGGAGCGGATGGCGCGGGCGATCGACGCCATCCTCGGACTCACCAGGGACCACCCCGTTCTCATGCGGCAGCACATGGCGGGGATTCTGCAGGCCGAGGGTTTCGTGCAGTGCCCGGAACAGCAGCGGCTGGCGGAGCTGCTGCGGGAGACCGTCGCGCGCCACGGGTCGCCGGACGCCGCCGCCGACTATCCGATGCTGCGGGCGCTGCTGATGGGCGCGGTGTTCGCGGCGCTGGTGCCGGGGGTGCCGATGCCGGTGCCGGTGCTGCGGGCCGAACTGTTCAAGCGCTACGGCCTGGACCGCTCGATGGGCATCCCGCCGGATGCCGGGGCATCCGGCGGGATCGACGACGAGGACCTGTCACGGTTCTTCGCGACGGAGAGCCGCGAGGCGTCCGGACCGGAGCCGTCCGGTCAGTCGAAGTAGTCCGGCTGCGACTGGACGTTGAGCTCGTCCAGCCGGATCCGCTTGGCCGGGTCCGTGCGCCGGTCGCTGAGCTTCAGCACGTCGAAGCCCTTGGCGATGTCGTTCGAGTAGATGTAGCCGTTGTAGTAGTACGCCGACCAGGAGCCGCCGGTCGCGAGGCCGGTGGTGGACAGCGGTCCGCGCTCGAAGTAGGCGATCTCCTTCGGGGCGGCGGAGTTCGTGAAGTCCCAGACGGAGACACCGCCCTGGTACCAGGCCTGGACCATGATGTCCCTGCCCTTGACCGGGATGAGCGAGCCGTTGTGGGCCACGCAGTTCTCGGTGTCGGCCTGGTGGCGCGGGATCTTGTAGTAGCTCCGGAAGACGAGCTTGCGGTGGTCGCCGCGGCCGACGATGTCGTAGACGCCGTCGGCGCCGCGGTTCGGGCCGATGGCCTCGTTGCACGTGGGCGCGCCGCCGCCGCCGAGCTCGTCGGTGAAGACGACCTTGTCGGCCTTCTGGTTGAAGGTCGCCGAGTGCCAGAACGCGAAGTTCACGTTGTCCTGGACCTGGTCGATGACCTTGGGGTTCTCCGGGTCCTCGATGGAGAAGAGGATGCCGTCGCCCATGCAGGCGCCGGCCGCGAGGTCCTTGGAGGGCAGCACGGTGATGTCGTGGCAGCCGGTGGTCTTGGAGACGCCCGGGTTGGTGGGGGCACCCGGGTTGCCGCCGCCGTCGGGCCCCTCACCGGGGAACAGGACGGGGAAGTTGACGACCGCGGCCTTCTCGGGGGCCTTGCGCGGCACCTTGATGACCGTGATGCCGTCGTGCGGCGGCTGGCAGTCGGGGAACGAGGCGTTCGGCGAGTACGAGGAGACGTACACGTAGACGTTCCGGCGCTCGGGCACCAGCGTGTGGGTGTGCGAACCGCAGGCGGTCTCCACGGCGGCGACGTACTTCGGGTTCGCCTTGTCGCTGATGTCGAAGACCTTCATGCCCTCCCACGAGGACTTCTCCGTCGCCGGCTGCGTGGTGCTGTTGCAGGAGTTGTCGCTGCGCGAGGAGTCGGTGGAGAGGAAGAGCAGGTCCCCGGAGACGGAGATGTCGTTCTGGGAGCCCGGGCAGAGCACCTGCGCCACCGTCTTGGGCGCCTTGGGGTCACGGATGTCGAAGATGCGGAAGCCGTCGTAGTTGCCGGCGAACGCGTAGTGACCCTGGAAGGCCAGGTCCGAGTTGAATCCGGCGAGCGTGTCCTTGGGGATGTTGACGAGGTGTTCGATGTTGTCGGAGTGGACGACCTCGTCCTGCCCGGGTATGTCGCCCGCCGCGATGTCCGCCTTCACCTCGGCGGCCTCGCTCCTGGAGATCTTCTCCTGCGTGGCGGGGCCGTCCCCGGGGTCGGGGATCGCGGCCGCCGGGCCGGCCGTGAGCAGCGTGGCCAGGAGTCCTGCCGCGGCTGCGGCAACTCCGAGGCGTCTGCGCCGCGTTCTGGGGTTGTTCAACAGGGTCACTGTGTCCTCCCTAGTCGCCGTTCGGGTTCGAACGGTCCACGGACCCCCGAAGTATCGTCTTCATCATGCACAGATCAACAGATGGCAACGGAGCCTTAATAAAAGTTTTTGATCACCAGCACGCGGAAGCGTGCTAGGACGGTTCTCGGCACCGAGAGGTGCCCGTCAACACCTGGGCCTCAGGAGGTCGTTGTGCTCGTTCGCCGTACGTCCCGCGCGTGCCTGGTCACAGCCTCGCTGGCGGCTGCCGTTCTCGTACTCGCGGGCTGTGACTCCGACTCGCCGGGAGCCGACGCCAAGTCCCCGTCGACGGGCGGCCCTTCGGTGATCGCGCCCGGAAAACCCGGTGAGGCGGCCGAAACACTCTCCGCCGAGGACGCCCGCAAGCAGAACTCCGGTGACGGCGCACCGAATTCGGCGGACCTCGCCTACGCGCGGATGATGATCGAGCACCACGGCCAGGCACTGGAGATGACCGGACTCGTGCCGAAGCGGACGGCGTCGAAGAAGGTGCGCCGGCTCGCCGACCGCATCACGGCCGCCCAGGGACCCGAGATAGCCGTCATGAAGAGCTGGCTGAAACAGCACGGCGGATCGAAGGGAGACACGGGACACCGGCACGAGGCCATGCCCGGCATGGCGACCGAGGCGCAGTTGAAGACGCTGCGCGCCGCCCGGGGCAAGGCCTTCGACGAACTCTTCCTCAAGCTGATGATCACCCATCACGACGGGGCGATCACGATGGCCACCGACGTGAAGGCGCAGGGCAACAACGTCCAGATCGAGGAGATGGCGGACGACGTGATCGCCCAGCAGACCAGCGAGATCAGCCGCATGCGCGACATGTGACGCGGTCCCGGCCACCGACGCCCCGACCGAAGGGCCCGGTCAGCGACGGATGTGACGCGGCGTCAGGAAACCCGCGTCACGGGCGGCGGCGATCAGCCGCAGCGAGCGCCTGCGGCTGTGCCCGGTCGCGCACATGACCGCGAGAACGGGGTCCTGGCCGTCCTCCTGGGCCGCCCGGTACTCCTCCGCCACCAGGCGCCGCCCCTCCGTGCCGCGCGGCCAGGGCGGCCGAGCCCGACGCGGAGGCGCCTGCCGCACCTCGCCCGACCCCTCGCCCCCGGCGCCGCACGCCTCGTACAGCGGCCCCTCGAGCCACTCGGCGAGCACCGTCAGATCGTCGAGGGACAGGGGCGGAGAGGACCGCACGTCCTCGACGGAGACGCCCTCCCGCGACACCACCGCGAGGACGTCGACCCGGGCACCGTCGGCGAAGGCGAGCCGCACGTCGAACCAGGACGTCCGGCTGCCGTCTTCCCGCACTTCCCACGCGGGCCGCACGGACACCGCCCCATCCGGTCGATCACGATCAGAAAGATTAAGAAAGGATGCTTCGAGCACATACGCTACGTAACCGCATGATCACATTCCATGCGAATAGGCACGCATACCAACGGCGGCCTCCGTACCCCGTCGGCGGAGCCCGGGCGTGGAGCCCCTCCGCCGCACCCCCTCCCGCCGGAGGCCCCCCGGTGCCATGCTGGAGCCAGCTACCAGCGATCTCCTCGGACCGTTCGACGTCGGGAAGGAGTTCCGCCGTGCTGAAGGTCGCCGTCGTCGGCTCGGGGCCCAGCGGGGTCTACACCGCCCAGAGTCTCGTCCAGCAGGATCTGCTCCCCGGCGTCCGCGTCGACGTGCTCGACCGGCTGCCCTGCCCGTACGGACTCGTCCGCTACGGGGTGGCGCCCGACCACGAGAAGATCAAGTCCCTCCAGAACAATCTGCGCACGGTCCTGGAGGACGAGCGGGTCCGGTTCCTGGGCGGCGTCCAGGTCGGCCCGGGGGGTCTGCCCGCCACCCGGTTGCGCGAGCTGTACCACGCCGTCGTGTACTGCGTGGGCGCCGCCACCGACCGCCACCTGGGCGTCCCCGGTGAGGAGCTGCCCGGGAGCTGGTCGGCGACCGAGTTCGTGTCCTGGTACAGCGCCCACCCCGACTCCACCGCCGACGGATTCGTGGCGGGTGCGCGGACGGCCGTCGTCATCGGCGTCGGGAACGTCGCCGTCGACGTGACGCGGATGCTGGCGCGCGGCATCACCGAGCTCAGCCCGACGGACATACCGCACGCGGCGCTCACCGCTCTGGCCGCCAGCGAGATCACGGAGATCCACATGGTCGGGCGGCGCGGCCCCTCGCAGGCCCGCTTCACCACCAAGGAACTCCGTGAGCTGGGCGCCATGCCCGACGTCGACGTGGTCGTGGATCCACGGGAACTGGAGCTCGACCCCGGGTACGCCGACCCGTCGGGCCTGCCCGCCGCCGTCCGCCGCAACGTCGAGGTGATGCGGGTCTGGGCCGCCGCGCCACCCCTCGGCCGGCACCGGAGGATCCGGCTGCGCTTCTTCCTGCGACCGGTCGAACTCCTCCCCGCCGACGACGGGCGGGTGGGGGCGGTGCGCTTCGAGCGGACGGTACCGGACGGACACGGCGGGGTGACCGGCACGGGCCGCTACGAGGACATCGAGGCGCAGTTGGTCCTGCGGTCGGTGGGCTATCGCGGAGTGCCGCTGGAGGGCCTGCCGTTCGACGCCACCCGGGGCACGGTGCCGCACCTCGCGGGGCGGGTCCTGCGGGACGGCGTCGTCGCTCCCGGCGAGTACGTGGCGGGCTGGATCAAGCGGGGCCCGACCGGAGTCATCGGCACCAACCGGCCCTGCGCCAAGGAGACGGTCACCTCGCTCCTGGAGGACGCCCCCGTCCTGGCACGCCGGGACACGCCCGCGGATCCGCTCGCGGCGCTGCGGGCGGCCGGAGCGGCACCGGTGGAGTGGACCGGGTGGCAGGCGATCGAACGCGCGGAGGCGGAGCTGGGCGCCTCGCTCGGGCGGGGCGTCGTCAAACTGCCCGACTGGGCGTCGCTGCGCGCGGCGGCGGGCACGGAAGGAAGCTGACCTGCCTCTCCGGGGCGGGGTCCGGCAGGAGGCCGGACGGAGGGGTTCCGGGCAGGGTCCGGACGGAGACTGTGCCGTGGGACCCGGACGAGGGGGCCCGCAGGGCGGACTGGAAGTGCCCAGCGCAGCCCGAGCTTGCGGAAGCAATTGGCCGGCTCCGGTGGAACGCCGGCTGCGCCGGGCACGCCCTTCCGCTGGTCAGCTTCCTGGCCGCTCTCCCACGAGACGTTGACGGGGGGGCGGCGCGTCCGACGGCGATGCTGCCGGCCGGCCGTGTCCCCGGTCCACGAGAGGTTCCCCGACTGGTTCCAGACGGTGATGGACAGCGGAATCAGCGCCGGATGCCCGACCGCGATCGCGCTGGACCTGCTCTTCGACCAGCTGCCCGGCAGGGCCGGTTCGGACGAAGCCATCGGTACGGGCGAGGCGGCGGAGGCCACCGGGCCGGCCGGTCCGTCAGCCGGCGGCGAGCCGGTCCGCCTGCCGGGCGGCCGCGGCCAGGACGCTGTCCAGGAGACCGGGGAACAGTGCGTCCAGGTCGTCCTTGCGCAGCCCGTTCATCTTGGCCGTCCCGCGGTAGACCTGCCGGATCACGCCGCTCTCGCGCAGCACCCGGAAGTGGTGCGTGGTCGTGGACTTGGTGACGGGCAGGTCGAAACGCGAGCAGGAGAGCTCGTCGCCGTCGGCGGCGAGCTCACGCACGACCTGGAGCCGCATCGGGTCGGACAGCGCGTGCAGCACACTCTCCAGGCGGATCTCGTCGTTCGCGGGGTGCGGGAGATCGCGGCTGCTGCCTGCGGGGGCGGCGGTCGTCACGGCTGCTCCAGTTCGTCGGGGCGGGCCGCGGACGCGGCGACGGCCGCGCAGCGGGCCCACCACGGTCATTGTACGAGAACTCTCGTAGTTTGACACTTCACGTACTACGATGCCTATCGTACGAGTCGGCCCCTGCCCCCGTGACGAATGGAGTCCGCCGTGAGCGCGCTCTTCGAGCCCTACACCCTGCGCGATCTGACCATCCCGAACCGAGTGTGGATGCCGCCGATGTGCCAGTACTCGGCCGCACCGGAAGGACCCGACACCGGCGCCCCGAACGACTGGCACTTCTCGCACTACGCGGCCCGGGCCGCCGGCGGCACGGGTCTGGTCATCGTCGAGGCGACCGCCGTCTCCCCCGAGGGGCGCATCAGCCCGTACGACCTCGGCATCTGGAACGACACCCAGGTGGAGGCGTTCCGGCGGATCACGCGCTTCCTCGTCGCGCAGGGCACGGTGCCCGGCATCCAGCTCGCGCACAGCGGCCGCAAGGCCTCCACGGACCGCCCCTGGAAGGGCGGCGGCCCCGTCGGCACGGACGCCCACGGCTGGCAGCCGGTCGCGCCGAGCGCGCTCGCCTTCGACGAGCAGCACCCCGTCCCCGCGGAACTGTCCGTCGAGGAGATCCACGGGATCACCGCCGCCTTCGTGGACGCGGCCCGCCGTGCGCTGGACGCGGGCTTCGAGGTCGCCGAGCTCCACGGGGCCCACGGCTACCTGCTCAACGAGTTCCTCTCCCCGCACACTAACCACCGCACCGACGCCTACGGCGGCTCGTACGAGAACCGGACCCGGTTCGCCCTGGAGGTCGTGGACGCCGTGCGCGCGGTGTGGCCGGACGACAAGCCGCTGTTCTTCCGCATCTCCGCCACCGACTGGCTGGAGGACGGCGGCTGGACCGCGGACGACACCGTGCGCTTCGCGGCGCAGCTCCACGAGCACGGAGTGGACCTCCTCGACGTGTCCACCGGCGGCAACGCGTCCGGAGTCCGCATTCCGGTGGGGCCGGGCTATCAGGTCCCCTTCGCGGCCCGCGTGAAGGCGGAGACCCCGATGCCCGTCGCGGCCGTCGGCCTCATCACCGACGTGGAGCAGGCGGAGAAGATCGTCGCCAACGGCGAGGCGGACGCGGTGCTGCTGGGCCGTGAGCTGCTGCGCAATCCGTCCTTCGCCCGCCTCGCGGCACGCGAACTGGGCGCCGAGGTGCACGTGCCGGAGCAGTACCACCGCTCCGTCTAGTCGACTCCCCCACCGGGCGCGGGACATTCCGAGGGACCCTCCGACCGGTCCGCCTCCCGGACGCGGCTGTCAGCGGTGTGGTGCACACTCACGGTCAGGTGACGACCGTTCGCCCGGGAGGAGCGGCGCGGTGCACCACCAAGTGCGGGGTGGCCGCGGCGGCGGCCCCGTGGCCGCCGGACCAGGACCCCGACGCCGTACTCCCCGTGCCGTGTGGGGAGTTGACGGACGAGCGTTCCTTTCCGCGGCGGACGGCCGCCGAGGCACGGGGCCGTCTCGGGCAGGCGGCACGCGCTGCGTCGCATGCGCGGCCCCGACGGGGTCTGGGAGCGGACCACGGCGGCGTCCGCGCTGCGGCAGGTCACCGGGGACGCCGAGCCGGTCCTCCCGGTCCTCCACGTCGCCAGGCAGGAGAACGCGCAGACCCGCGGCACCATCGCCGGCCGCCTCGCCCGCACGGGCCCGGCGGGGGCACCCCTCCACGACCTGCTCCACGCCGAACTCGCCACCCCGCGCAGGCACCTGGCCCGCTCGGGAGGCTTCGACGGCAGCGACACCCTGGAGGACGAGCGGTTGCTGCGGGCCCGCCGGGAGGGGGTGGCGGGCGGCCGGGCGGAGGACGAGGGCCGTCGGCCCGCGTGGCGGCGCGCCGGCGTCACGACGGCGCCGGGCCGGGACGGCGGATGAGGGACGCGGTCACCCCGGTCGGTGCACCGCGGGCCGGGGTTGCCGGAGTGCGGGGGCGGCCGCTTCACCCCGGTCGATGCACCGGGCGTCGGCAGGCCGGGGGCGCCGGGTTGGTTGCGTGGTGACGGGCAGGTGGGAGGAGGCAGGCGGCGTCCGGACAGTCGGCGCTGGGCGCGTGGCGGGGGTCAGCTTGTCTTGCGGCCCCACAGAGGACCGAACCGCTGCCATTCCTCGTCCCACTGCGCCATGCGCCGGCGGTCCAGTCGGCCACGGATCAGACGGCCCGACGCGAAGGGCACGCTCGCCGCGCCGACCCCGACCAGGAAGCCGACCAGGGACGCCCGCAGCCGGGCCTGGGAGGCGGAGACGGGCTGGGCGACCAGGCGGCCGGAGCGGTCCGTCCACACGGTCACCGCGGTGCCCGCCGCGCTGCCCGACTCGACCCGGGCCTGCCCGGCGTGCACCGTGCCGTCGGCCGCGGTCCAGCGCACCCTGGCCCACACCCGGTCGGCACCGGAGGACGAGGCGGCGGTCCGCAGCCGCGGCGCGTCCTCGGTGATCAGCGCCGTGACGGGACGCCACTCGACGCGCTCCCGGGCGAGGTCGCTCTCGACGGACCTCGCCATCGTCAGTCCCGTGAAGACCCCGCACAGCACGGTGACGGTCCAGGCGACGAGCAGGATCCACGCCTCCAGGGCGTCACTGGGACGGCGCAGTGGGTTGCGTCGCCACCGCCACAGCCACAGCTTCGGACCACGGAATGCCGCCATCGGGGCATCCTCCTCACGGGCTCAGGGACATGCCGGACCGCAATCCCATACGGGAGCCGTCTCCTCGATGCTCATACGAATGCTCCGAGTTGGCGGCCTCATGCCTGCCCGCCCCCTCCTCCTGCGGGCGGCCCGGGGCCAGGAGGCACCGAGGAAGGGGCGGTGACGGGGCGCGGCCCCCGACACCACGCTCTGACCTGCGACGATGCCGGTCGGGGGGTGACTGTCAGTGCCGGGGTGCAGACTGGCCGGTGCTGGGACAACGACGTCGCGGAGGTGGTCGGCATGGCCGACGTACTGCTCACCGTAGGTACACGCAAGGGACTCTTCGTCGGCCGGCGCCGGGGCGGCGCCTGGGAGTTCGACGAGAGTCCGTACTTCAACGCGCAGGCCGTCTACTCGGTCGCCATCGACACCCGCGGCGAGACCCCGAGGCTGCTGGCCGGAGGGGACAGCGCGCACTGGGGGCCCTCCGTCTTCCACTCGGACGACCTGGGCCGCTCGTGGACCGAGCCGGCCCGACCCGCCGTCAAGTTCCCCAAGGACACCGGGGCTTCGCTGGAGCGGGTGTGGCAGCTGCACCCGGCGGCCGCCGAGCCGGACGTGGTCTACGCGGGCACCGAGCCGGCCGCCCTGTACCGCTCCGACGACCGGGGCGAGACCTTCGACCTGGTGCGCCCGCTCTGGGAGCACCCCACCCGCTCGAAGTGGGTGCCGGGCGGTGGCGGCGAGGGGCTGCACACCATCCTCACCGACGACCGCGACCCGCAGGCCGTCACAGTGGCCGTCTCCACCGCCGGGGTCTTCCGCACCACCGACGGCTGCGCGAGCTGGACACCGTCCAACTCCGGTGTCTCGGCGGTGTTCCTGCCGGATCCGAACCCGGAGTTCGGTCAGTGTGTGCACAAGGTCGCGCGGGACGCGGTGAATCCGGACCGGCTGTATCTGCAGAACCACTGGGGTGTTTACCGAAGCGACGACGCGGGCGCGCACTGGACGGACATCGGCGCGGGGCTGCCGTCCACGTTCGGGTTCGCCGTGGCGGCTCATCCGCACCGCGGGGACACGGCGTACGTCTTCCCGATCAACGCCGACGCGGATCGGGTGCCGGCCGACCGCCGTTGCCGGGTGTTCCGCACCGCGGACGCGGGCAAGACCTGGGAGCCCCTCACGGCAGGGCTCCCGGACGAGGACCACTACGGCACGGTGCTGCGCGACGCCCTGTGCACCGACGACGCGGACCCGGCGGGGGTGTACTTCGGCAATCGCAACGGCGAAGTGTTCGCCTCGTCCGACGACGGCGACAGCTGGCAGCAACTGGCCTCCCATCTGCCGGACGTGCTGTGCGTGCGGGCGGCGGTGGTCGGCTGAGCGGCCGTCAGGCGACAGGACACCGGCCCGGGCCGGCGCGGCACCGGGGGTCCCGGACGGCATGGACACGGGCCGTGGCCGACCGGGAGGCACGGGAGGACGAGGCCACGCGCCGTGGACGACCGCGGAGCACCGGACGCGACGAGGCACCGGCCATGGACGACCGCGGACCATCGGGCGATCGTCGCCGCTCGGGGCGCCGACCCGGTCGTCACCGGTCATCTCCGGTCGGCCTCCGCCCACCGGTTGATCGCCGCCGCCCGTACGGCAGTAGGGTGACGCCCGTGGCACCACGACCGTTGCATGAAATCGTCGAAGCAGGCTGGGCGAAGGCCCTGGAACCCGTCGCCGGACGGATCGCCGCGATGGGGGACTTCCTCCGCGCGGAGATCGCCTCGGGGCGCACCTACCTCCCGGCCGGGCCGCATGTCCTGCGCGCCTTCCAGCAGCCGTTCGACGAGGTGCGCGTCCTCATCGTCGGGCAGGACCCCTACCCCACCCCGGGGCACGCGGTGGGTCTGTCGTTCTCGGTCGCGCCGGAGGTACGGCCGCTGCCCGGCAGCCTGATCAACATCTACCGCGAGCTCACCACCGACCTGGGGCTGCCGCAGCCGTCCAACGGTGACCTCACGCCCTGGACGCAACAGGGCGTGCTGCTGCTGAACCGAGCCCTCACGACGGCCCCGCGCAGCCCCGCGGCCCACCGGGGCAAAGGCTGGGAAGAAGTCACCGAACAGGCCATACGGGCGCTGGCGGCCCGCGGCAGGCCGCTGGTGTCGATCCTGTGGGGCCGTGACGCCCGGAATCTGCGTCCGCTGCTCGGAGACCTTCCGTCGATCGAGTCCGCGCACCCGTCTCCCATGTCGGCCGACCGGGGCTTCTTCGGTTCCCGCCCCTTCAGCCGCGCCAACGACCTCCTGACCGGGCAGGGCGTCGAACCGGTGGACTGGCGACTGCCGTGACGCGGTCCGCCCCGGTGTCCGGTGTCCTGGCCGTGGACTCGGGCGGCTCGGGGGTGCGTGCCGCGCTCGGTGTCCCCGTCGACGCCGGCACCGCACGTCCCGGGCCGCTGGCGTCCGGGGAGCCAGTGCGCACCGGTCCGCGCGGCATCGACGCGGGACATCTGCTGGAGCAACTGCTGCCGATGGCCCGGCGGCTGATGGCCGACTCCGGGGTCGACGAGCTCGGGGCGCTCGCCCTCGGGGCGGCCGGTTTCGCCACCTTGGGCGACGATCTGCGTGCCGAGCTGCCGTCCGCCCTGCGGCGTGAACTGGGCGTGCGGCGCGTGGTGCTGGCCGCCGACGCCGTCACCGCGTACACGGGCGCTCTGGGGTCGCGGCCGGGCGCCGTGATCGCCGCGGGGACGGGCATGATCGCGATCGGTACGGATCTGCGGAGCTGGCGCCGGGCGGACGGCTGGGGCCATCTGCTCGGGGACTGCGGCGGCGGCGCCTGGATCGGACGCGCCGGCCTCGACGCGGCCGTACGGGCCTTCGACGGGCGTCACGGAGGGTCGGCGGCGCTCCTCGTACGCGCCGAAGAGGTGTTCGGGCCGGCGCCCGAGCTGCCGGGCCGGCTGTACTCGCGGGCCGACCGGGCCGCCGTGCTGGCCTCGTTCGCTCCCGAGGTGGCGGCGTGTGCGGGGACCGATCCGGTGGCGGCGGACGTCCTGCGAGCGGCGGCCCGGCACATGGCCGAATCCGCCGCCGCGGTCTGTCCGGCCGGCCGGGACGGCGGCGAAGTGCAAGTCGCCCTCACCGGCGGCCTGTTCAAGATTGGGGAACCGCTCCTCGCACCGCTGCGCGAGGAGTTGGCGGAGCAGCTGCCCCAGGCCCGTCCGGTTCCGGCCGCGGGCGATCCACTGCACGGGGCCATGCTCATCGGCATCGACCTCGCGCTCGGCAGGCTCGCACTGCCCCCCGACGACCGCATGCTGTACGTGGTGGCCGAGAAGCCGGATTGACGCATTTCGCCGGGTAGGCGAGGAGTACCCCTTCGACGCTCGGGGATGGACATAGACAGTCGCGGTGCGCGCGTCAAGTGGTACGGCAGTGATCATTTCTAATCCGTACGTAACGCATGAGACAAAACCGGACGGATACCGCTCACCTGCACCCTCCCCGAACAGGGGAGCCCAGGAAGCCAGTAACATGCGGCGCCATGAGCTCCTCCACTGGGCCCGCGTCCGGCCTGCCTGTACGAATGCCGCGACCCCGCCAGCCCGGGCGGCACCGCCGCCCGGAACCCCTGGCGGCTCCCGAGGGCGCGCCCGCGCTCGTCCTCGCGCTGCCGGGCACTCCCAGTGCCGCCACGCGCAGCCTCGCCGAGGAGGTCGTGAGCATCGCCCGCTCCGAGCTCCCCGGCCTCGACGCCCGCATCGGGTACCTGGACGGCGACGACGCCGAGTTCCCCACGCTGCAGTCCGTGCTCGGCCGTGCCGCCGAGGAGCGCACCGCCCGCTTCGAGCAGGCGCGCGCCGCCGGGGCGGACGTGGCCGAGCCCGACGGCCCCGTGGCCGTCGTGGTGCCGCTGCTCGCCGGCCCCGACAACGCCCTGCTGCGCCGGATCCGCCAGGCGGTCATGGAGAGCCGGGTCGCGGCCGACCTGACCGATGTCCTCGGCCCGCACCCGCTGCTCGCCGAGGCGCTGCACGTGCGCCTGTCCGAGGCGGGCCTGGCGCGCGCCGACCGCGCCCGGCTGTTCACCGTGGCGACCGCCGCGGACGGCATCATCCTCGCCTCCGTGGGCGGCGAGGAGGCCGTGCAGGCGGCCGGGATCACCGGCATGCTGCTCGCCGCGCGCCTCGCGGTGCCGGTGATGGCGGCGGCCCTCGACGAGGAGGGCGCAATCGCGGCCATCGCCGAGCAGCTGCGGTCCTCCGGTTCCCAGCAGCTCGCGCTCGCGCCGTACCTGATCGGCCCCGAACTGGACGCCGGGCTGCTCGACGCCGCCGCCAAGGAGGCGGGCTGCTCCGCCGCCGAGGCGCTCGGCCCGTATCCGGCGATCGGCAAGCTCGCGCTGGCCAAGTACACGACCGCGCTGGGTATCGCCCCGCAGCAGCCGCAGGGCGCCCCGGCCCGCTGAACCCGTCCGGCCGGTCCTCCCCACGGGGTGCGGCGGGCCGGCCGGAACCGCCGCACCTCGGACGCCGAAAGGGCCCGTTTCCCTGGGAAACGGGCCCTTCGCCGTCTGGGCCGGCCGAGCCGGCAGCGGTCGGATGCTCAGCCGAAGACCACGCAGGACGCCGCGGGCGCCTCGATCGATCCACCCTTGCGCGGCATGCCGGTGGCGGGGTCGACCGCGAACCAGGTCACGTCGCCGGAGCGTTCGTTGGCGACGTACAGGAAGCGGCCGGAGGGGTGGAGGGCGAGGGCGCGCGGCCAGGTGCCGCCGCACGGCACCGTCGCGACCAGTCGGAGCTCCTCGCCGTCGAGCGCGAGGACCGAGAGGACGTCCTCGCCCCGGGTGGCGATCCACACAAAGCGTCCGTCGGGCGAGACGACGATGCCCGACGGGTAGGCGTCGCCGTCCGCGGAGCCCGGCAGCACGGCGGTCTCGCCGAAGGGACGCAGCGCTCCTTCGGCGGCGTCCCAGCGGCAGAGGGTCACGGTCGGCGCGAGTTCGTTCACGACGTACGCGTGGCCGCCGCGCGGATGGAACGCGAGGTGACGCGGCCCCGAACCGGGCCGCAGCGCGGTCTCCCGGTGCAGCGCGAGGGTTCCGCCGTCCAGCGCGCACACCCGCACGGAGTCCGTGCCGAGGTCGACGCTCACCGCCCACCGGCCGCTGGGGTCCGGCTGCACCTGGTGGGCGTGCGGGCCCTGCTGGCGCTGGGTGTGCGGTCCCGAGCCCGCGTGTGTGAACACATGGGACGGGGTGTCGGTGAGGCGCCCGTCGGGCCGGACGGGCACGGCGGTGACGCTGCCGGAGCCGTAGTTGGCGGTCAGGACGTGGCCGTCGAGGAGGCTGAGGTGCGTGGGTCCGCTGCCGTCGATCCGCACCGGCGGGCCGATGAGTTCCGGGTTGTCGCCGGTCACGCGGTAGGCGGCCACGGCCCCGTCGGCCGTCTCGCTGACGGAGTAGAGCGTGCCGCCGTCCTGCGACAGCGCGAGATAGGACGGATCGGGTACGCCGTCCACGGCGCTCAGGACCGTCAGCGTGCCGGTCTGCTCGTCCACCGCCGCGGTGAGGACACCGAGACCTCCCGCGGCCGTGAACGACCCGATGAACGCCCGTGGTTGCCGCCTGACGCCGTCTGTCACTGCCGTCCCCTCTCGCTCTGCGCTGTCCGGGGCGACGGTAGCAGTCGAGGATCACCGGTCTAGACCAAGCCGGCGTTCTCCGCGGCACGTCGAGGCCGTACCCCGCGGCCCGGCCCCTCGATGCCGGGAGCGACCGTCGAGGGGGCGTCGGGGCCGGGGAGACGGAGCCCTCACGCCCCCAGGAGGCGGGAGCCGCGCAGCGGGGCGGCGAGGGCGGCCAGCGCCCGCTCCAGGCCGTGGAGGTGGGCGAGCGCCTGCTCGGCGCCGGGGTGGTGTCCCGGGGCGGTCGCGTGGGTCGGCAGGGCACGCTCCGGTACCGCGCCGACGAGGGTCTCCATCGCCGCCTCGACGCGCCCGCACGCCGCGGTGAGACGCGCGTCGTGCGAGGCGTCCGGATCGGCGGCGACGGCGGCGAGTCCGCGCGCCTCGCGGGCGCAGTCGTCGAGCAGCGCGAGGACCTGCCGGGCCCGCGCCTTGCGCGCGCGCAGCGGGTTCAGCGGGTGCACCAGGGGCGCGAGCGCCATCCGCACCCGCCCGAGAAGCGCTTCGAGCTCCGCCACGCGCGGCGCGGGGTCCGCCTCCGCGTCCCCGGCCAGCCGGCGCGCCGCCGCCGCGGTGCTGCCGTGCACCGCGTGCAGCGCCCGCTCCACCCAGCGGTCGGTGACCGCGTGCGTGGTGATCGGCAGGATCAGCGCGACGGCGAGCGCGGCGCCGAGCGCCCCGACACCGGTCTCGGCGAACCGCAGGGCGAGCAGCCCCGGGTGCAGCACGCCGAGGAGCCCGTACAGCAGTCCCGCCATGACGGTGACGAAGAACATCATCCAGCTGTACGAGGGGGCCGCGGTGTAGAAGATGCCGAAGACGCAGACGGCGACGAGGGAGGCGGTGGGGGCCGGGGCACCGTGCAGCGGGACGGCGATCAGCAGCCCGGCGCCGATCCCCGTGACGGTGCCGACGACGCGCCGGAAGCCGCGTACGAGCGTCTCGCCGCGCGAGGCGGTGTTGACGAAGATCCACCAGGCGGTGCCCACGGCCCAGTACCAGCGCTCGTGCGAGAGGAGCGGGCCCGCCGCGACGGCGAAGGCGCAGGCGGCCGTCGCCTGGAACGCCTGACGGGTGGCCGGGCGGTCGAGGCCGCGCCCGTCGAGCGGGGCGGGTACGGCGGGCGGCGGGGTACGCCGCTCGATGCACCAGAACCCGAAGCGGACCGCGGAGCAGGCGGCCAGCGACAGCGCGACGGCCGCGTACAGCTGCGGCAGCTGACCGGGCACGGCGTGCAGGAACTGGGTGGTGAAGAACATCATGAACGCGAAGATCCCGAGCGCGTGGCCGCGCGGCCCCCACCGGCGGGCGTACACCCCGCAGAAGATCACCGCGAGCCAGGTCGCGTCGCGCAGTGCCGGCACTCCGTGCAGGGCGGTCGCGACCGCGAGGACGGGGAAGCCGACCACCGGCAGCTGTGCGGTGGTGACCGCCTGGCCGCGCACCGTGCCGTCGCCGACGGTGAACAGGGCGAGCAGCGCCGCCAGCCCGCCCGTGATGGAGGCGGGCAGGGACAGGCCGGCCAGTTCCGACACGGTCACGGCGAGGCCGATGCCGAGCACCGCCCGCAGCGAGACCCGCAGCCGGAACAGTCCCGGATCCGGAGCCTTGAACATCTTCTTCACTGCCGGCAGCCCGCCCCCACTTCGCATCGACACAGCCCTCGGAAAGCCCTCGGGACATGGGAATGGCGCCGCGGGCACGGATCCGGCTTCATTGCCTGTCCTGCGCTGCGCGGCGCCATCAATGGCACCAAGGTAAACACCAGGTGGGCAGTGGCTCAACCGGCTGCCCGTTCACTGAGCCATTGGTACAGTCATCTCCGATCACTCGTGACAGCAGGAAGGCCAACGGACCATGGCCGTGGACGAACTCGACACCCGCATCCTGCGGCTCCTTCTGGAGCAGCCGCGCACCAGCGTGCGTGAGTACGCCCGCATCCTGGGCGTCGCCCGGGGCACGCTGCAGGCCCGCCTCGACCGCCTGGAGCGGGACGGGGTGATCACGGGGACCGCTCCCGCCCTCTCCCCCGCGGCGCTGGGCCACCCCGTCCTCGCCTTCGTGCACGTCGAGGTCACCCAGGGCAACCTCGACGACGTGGGGGACGCGCTCGCCGCGGTTCCGGAGATCGTGGAGGCCTTCTCGATCACGGGCGGCGGGGATCTGCTGACCCGGGTCGTGGCGCGTGACAACGCGCACCTGGAGGACGTCATCCAGTCCCTGATCAGCCTGCCGGGTGTCGTCCGGACCCGTACGGAGGTGGTGCTGCGCGAGCGCGTGCCGCACCGGCTGCTGCCGCTGGTCGAGTCGATGGGCCGCGCGGCGGCGAACTGACCGGAGGGGAACCCGCCCCGCCGCCTCCGCCGCCCTCGGCATCGGGGAGGAACGGCACCGCCACGCCCGGACGGGCACCCTTCGTCCGGACGGACCCCCGGCCGACGGGCCTCCACCGGGTGGGCGGGCCTTGGCATGCTGGAGGCCATGAGCACCCTCGGCGGCACCTCGGTCGTCTTCGACCTCGACGGCACCCTGGTGGACAGCGAGCCGAACTACTTCGAGGCGGGCCGGCGGACACTCGCCGGGTACGGCGTCGACGACTTCACCTGGGCGGACCACGAGCGCTACGTGGGCATCAGCACCCGGGAGACGCTCCGGCTGTGGACGGAGCGGTACGGGCTCACGGCCCCGCTCGACGTGCTGCTCGCGGACAAGAACGGCCGCTATCTCGAACTGGCCCGCGCCGCCACGCGTGTCTTCCCCGAGATGCGGAGGCTCGTCGAGACGCTGGCCGGCGAGGGGGTCCCGATGGCCGTCGCCTCCGGCTCCACACGCGAAGCCATCGAGGCGATCCTGGCCGGCACGGGCCTGGACCGGTGGCTCACCACCGTGGTCTCGGCCGACGAGGTGGCCCACGGAAAGCCCGCACCCGACGTCTTCCTGGAGGCCGCGCGCCGCCTCGGGGTGTCACCGGCGGACTGCGTGGTGCTGGAGGACGCGGCCCCGGGCGCGGCCGCCGCGCACGCGGCCGGAATGCGCTGCATCGCGATCCCCTACGTGGCGGCCCAGGCGGACGATCCGGCCTTCGCCACGGCCGGCCTGCTGTTCCCCGGCGGCCAGGCCGAGTTCACCGCGCGAGGGGCTCACGACTGGCTCGTGCGCTCGGCCCGGCCACCCCGAACTCCCTGACGTATCAGGGCCGATGGCCCTTGGCGGCCCGGTCACGCCGACCACTGGCCACCCGCTCCGCTGCCCGCCGCGTGGTGCGCGGTGCCCGCCGCCCGGTGCGCGGTGCGCGGTGCGGTCCGACGGTGCGGGCGTCGGGGTTCGCGGTCGCGTCATCCCTGCTCGGGGCCTCGCAGTGGGGCCGGAATCGTCATTCCTGTCCGGTTCGCGCGCCCGGCGCGCTAGGGTCCACGTCCGGGCCGCGCGACGGGGCGCGGCTCCACCGGACCGGTCGGCTCCGCCGCTCCCGCGCGTGTGCTACCGCCCGGAATGCGGGGCACACGCACCCGTACGGGTGACGATCGGACGGCACCTGGACCGCACGGCAGCCCCACGGGGGAGGCCTGAGGAGAATCGTGCGGATCGTTCGCCGGCCCGGACGAGCACTGACGTGCAGGAGAGCTCTGGTAGTAGTGGCTCACCGCACGAGGGCCGGATGGAGGTGCGATGTCCACACAGACCCACCGCCTGACCATCACCGAGATCACCAGTTGCGACGACTGCGCGGTCCTCCGGGTCAGCGGCGAACTCGACCAGAGTTGCGAGGGGCTCTTCCTCCGCACGCTCGGCGCCAGCGTGGACGCCGGCCACCGCCATCTCGTGCTGGACGTGACCGCCCTCGTCTTCTGCGACTCCCGAGGGCTCAACAGCCTGCTGGCCATCCGGTGGCTGCTGGAGCGTCGTCAGGGACGGCTCGTCCTGGCCGGCGCGGGCCGCCGGCTCACCGAACTGCTGGCGCAGACCGGGAGTTCGGAGCTGCTGCCCACCCGGCTCACGGTCGGCCAGGCCCTGCTGGAACTGCCCGCCGAACACCGTCCCGTCTGGCCTCCGGCGCCGCCCCGTGCCGACGACCCGGCCACGCCCACTCCCGGACAGCCGCCGCGTCGCCCGTCTCCGCAGCAGCGCACCCGGGGCAGCGGAGGCGAGTGAGCGGACGCCCGCCCGTTCCGGGCTCCCTCGGCGTCCGGAACGGCACTCACAGCCGGTCGAGCTCCCCCGTCGTACGTCCCAGCCAGGTGACCGGGCCGGGGTCCGGCACGTCGATCTCGTGGAAGCCCAGCCGGTCGTAGAACGCCCGGGCCGGCCGGTTGGACGCCACCATCACCAGATGCACGGCCGGCACCCCACGGTCCCGCAGAGCCTGCAGCAGCTTCCGCATCAGCGCCCGGCCGTGGCCGCGCCCCTGCCACTCGGGGAGCAGGTCGATGTGCAGGTGGGCGGGGTACCCGGCGACCTCGGGGACGACCATCCGCTCGGGGTGGTGCAGCAGTCGGATCATCGCCGCGTCCGGCGTGTCCGGCTCCCCTGGCGGCAGCGGATGGCGGTCCGCGACCAGCGGCAGCCAGCGCGTGCGGAAGTCCTCCGCGAAACGAGGGGTGTCGGCGGCCCCGAGGACGTAACCCACCGCACTGCCCCGCCCGTCGTCCAGCACGAAGGCCAGCTCCGGCTCCAAGTGGACGTACGGGACCGCGAAGGTGGCGGGGAAGATCCCGGGATCCTCGTAGTGGGGTCTGCTGTCGCCGCCGTTGTGGGCGGTGCGGACGCAGATGTCCTCGAGGGCCGCGCGGTCCTCGGGACGGTACGGGCGTACGGCGGGAGACGGAGTCACCGCAGCATCCTGCACAGTTGGGAGCGCTCCCACAACTCCTTTTCCCCTGACGGGAATCGGCCCCGTCCGCCGGCGCGGCCCCCCTCATGTGCCGTCGGGACGCGGCTGCTTCGGGAGTGGCGGCTCAAGTCCGAGCAGGTGAAGGTACATCGTGGTGACGTCACGGACCGCGCTGTCGTACGTGTCGGGGGCCGCGGCGGTCAGCCGGGCGAACTCGACGCACATGCTGCCGACCGCGTGGGCGACGGCGAGCGGTTCGACGACCGGGGCGGCCCGGCCCTGCGCGGCCAGGCGGCGGATGTAGCGCGCGTGGCGGTGCACGGGTCGCCTGCGGGTCTCCCGCCACAGCTCGCGCACGAGCGGGTCGGTCCGGGCCTGCTGCTCCAGCAGGCCAAGGAGCGGCAGGTGCCGGGCATAGGCGGCGATGAAGGCGCCGACGGAGGCCTCGGCGACGGCGTACGCGTCTCCGGCGTCGACGCCGGGCACGTCCTGGGCGGCGAGGAACGCGTCCCTGACACGAGCCGCGAGGACGCGGAAGACCTCCTCCTTGGACGCGAAGTACACGTAGAAGCCGGCCCGCGAGACCTCGGCCTCCGCGGTGATGTCGGCCACCGTGGCGGGTCCGTAGCCAAGCCGGGCGAAGACGGTCTCGGCGGCATCGAGGAGGCGGCCCCGCGCGGGGGCGTCGGTGCGGTCGCGGGCGGTGCGGGTGGCCCAGGGCCGCCGCCCTGCCCGTTCTCCGGCTGTCACGCCGCGAGCATATTGACGTTGACGTCAATGTCAATGAGCATGGCGACGCCGACCACGGTCTCCGGAGGGGCTCATGGGTTCTGCCGCCGTACTCGTCGCCAACCGCGGGGAGATCGCCGTACGTGTCCTGCGGGCCGCGGCCGAAGCCGGGTTGCGCACCGTCGCGGTGTACGCGCCGGGTGACGACCTGCATGTCCGGTACGCGGACGAGGCGGTGCCGCTGGGCGGCGGCGGCTATCCGGACGCGGACGCCGTGCTGACCGCGGCACGCGGCTGCGACTTCCTCCACCCCGGTTACGGATTCCTCAGCGAGGACGCCGAGTTCGCCGGGCGCTGCCTGGAGCGGGGGGTCCGTTTCGTCGGCCCCTCCCCCGAGGTACTGGCCCTCTTCGGCGACAAGGCACGCGCGCGTGCGCTGGCCGTGGACCTCGGCGTGCCGGTGCTCGAAGGGACGGTCGGTGGCGCCGGCCTGGAGGAGGCGCGGGAGCTCCTCGCGGGCGGGCCGGTCATGGTCAAGGCGGTCGGCGGGGGCGGTGGCCGCGGCCTGCGGGTCGTGCGCTCCGCCGGGGAGCTGGCCGAGGCGTGGGAGCGGTGCCGTTCGGAGGCCCGACAGGGCTTCGGCCGAGCCGAGTTGTACGTGGAGCGGCTGCTGGAGGGCGCCCGGCACATCGAGGTGCAGATCGTCGGCGACGCCACCGGGGCCGTCACGCATCTGTGGGACCGGGACTGCAGCGCACAGCGCCGCCATCAGAAGCTGATCGAGATGGCTCCGGCGCCCGGACTCTCGGCAGGCGTACGGAAGTCGCTGCATGCGTGCGCCCTGAAGATGGCGCGGGCCGTGGGGTACACGGGGCTCGGTACCTTCGAATTCCTGGTTCGTGGCGAGGAGTTCCGGTTCATCGAGGCGAATCCGCGTCTCCAGGTGGAGCACACGGTCACCGAGGAGGTGACGGGCGTCGACCTGGTCGCCGTACAACTGGCGCTGGCGGCGGGCGGAACACTGGAGTCCCTGGGGCTGGCGGGTGAGCCGGTGGCGCCGCGCGGGCACGCGGTCCAGGCGCGGGTGAACGCGGAGGTGACGGCGGCGGACGGGACGGTACGCCCCTCGTCGGGCCGGCTGGCGCGCTTCGACGTGCCGACCGGGCCCGGTGTCCGGGTCGACACGGCCGCCCGGGCCGGAGTCGACGTGGGTGTCCGTTACGACTCGCTGCTGGCGAAGGTGATCGCCGTCTCGCCGCAGGGCCCGACGGCGGCCTGCGAGCGGGTCCGGCGGGCGCTGGGCGAGTTCGCGGTCGAGGGTGTCCGGACGGGGATCCCGCTGCTGCGGGCCGTTCTGGAGCGGCCGGAGTTCTGGGCGCACACCGGCTTCGTCGAGGAGCACCTGGCCGAGCTGGTTCCCGAGGAGGCGGCCCCCTCGCTCACCGGCGCGGGCGTGGTCGCACCCATGAGCGGCACGGTCGTCGGCGTCGACGTGGCACCGGGCGACCGCGTCCGCGCGGGACAGCAGTTGCTGGTGCTGGAGGCCATGAAGATGGAGCACGTGGTGCGTGCCCCGGTCTCCGGTGTCGTCCGGTCCCTGGGCACGCGCGTGGGCGACGCGGTGCGCGAGGGCGAATCCCTGGTCGAGCTGGACGAGACCGCCGATGCGTCCGCGGAGTCCGGGGCGGTCGAGACGGTGGATCCGGACGCGGTACGGCCCGACCTGGCCGAGGCGCGGCGCCGTCACGACATCGGTCTGGACGCGCACCGGCCCGAGGCCGTCGCCAAGCGCCGCGCGATCGGCCGCCGGACCGCCCGCGAGAACATCGAGGACCTCTGCGACGCGGGTACCTTCACGGAGTTCGGTGCCCTGGCGATCGCCGCGCAGCGCCGGCGACGCTCCCTGGACGACCTGATCCGCTCCACCCCGGCCGACGGCCTGATCACCGGCACCGGGCGGGTCGACGGTGCGCCGTGCGTGGCGATGTCGTACGACTACACGGTCCTGGCGGGGACGCAGGGGCACCAGAACCACCGCAAGACCGACCGGATGCTGGAGATCGCCGAGGAGCGGCGACTGCCGGTGGTGCTGTTCGCGGAGGGCGGCGGAGGCCGGCCCGGGGACACGGACACCACGTCCGTCGCGGGCCTCACCATCACGACGTTCCACCGGATGGGCCGGCTGAGCGGCTCGGTGCCGCTGGTCGGCATCGCCTCGGGCCGGTGCTTCGCCGGGAACGCGGCTCTGCTCGGCTGCTGCGACGTCGTGATCGCCACGCCCGAGGCGACGATCGGCATGGGCGGTCCCGCGATGATCGAGGGCGGTGGACTCGGGGTGTACCGGCCCGAGGAGGTCGGGCCGCTGTCGGTGCAGGTGCCCAACGGCGTCGTCGACGTGGCGGTGCGGGACGAGGCGGAGGCCGTGCGGGTGGCGCGCCGGTACCTCTCCTATTTCGGGGGTCCGCAGGACGAGTGGGAGGCGGCGGACCCGCGGTTGCTGCGGCATGCCGTACCGGAGAACCGACGGCGCGCGTACGACATGCGGGCGGCCGTGGCGGCGCTGGCGGACACCGGTTCGGTGCTGGAGCTGCGCCCGTCCTTCGGTGTCGGCGTGCTGACCTGCCTGGTCCGGATCGAGGGCCGGCCGCTGGGGCTCGTGGCCAGTAATCCGGCCCATCTCGGCGGCGCCGTGGACCGGGACGCGGCGGACAAGGCGGCCCGCTTCCTGCAGCTCTGCGACGCCTTCGGTCTCCCGGTCGTCTCGCTCTGCGACACCCCCGGCTTCATGGTCGGCCCCGACGCCGAACGCACCGCGACGGTACGGCACTTCGCCCGCCTCTTCGTCACGGGGGCGAACCTGCGCGTGCCCCTCGTCTGCCTCGTGCTGCGCAAGGCGTACGGGCTCGGCGCGATGGCCATGATGGGCGGCTCCACCCGCGCTCCGCTGGCCACGGCCGCCTGGCCGAGCGGCGAGTTCGGCGGTATGGGCCTCGAAGGCGCCGTCCGCCTCGGCTACCGAAAGGAGCTGGAGGCGATCCAGGACCCCGAGGAGCGGGGCCGCGCCTTCGAGGCCCGCGTCGCCGAGCTCTACGAACACGGCAAGGCGGTCAACGCGGCCGCCGCGCTGGAGATCGACGCGGTGATCGATCCCGCCCGGTCGCGGGAGTGGATCCTGGCGGCGCTCGACGGGCACGAGGGTGTCCGCCCGCGGGACGGACGGGGCTTCGTCGACACGTGGTGAGCCCCGTTTGCCTCCGAGGGGGACGGGCGGCAGCGTTTTCGGCGGAGCCGCGGGCGGGTCCCCGGCGCACCCAGGCGCCTCCGACAACCGCACCGCAGCCGACGGACGGCGCCCGGTGGCCCCACCGGGCGGGGGCGTACCGGTCTCCGAGGTACGGCGTGGCCCCACCCGGACAAAGGCGTACCGGCCTCCGAGGTACGGCGTGGTACTGCGCACCGGGGTGCCCCCACCCGAACAGGGGTGTACCGGTCTCCGAGGGACGGCGCCGTGCCGCGCACGGGGGTGGCACCCGGAGCGGGGCGTACCGCCTCGGCGGGACCGCCGCGCTGCGACCCCACCCGGTGGATCCCGGGGACCTCACTCCGGCCGGCCGTCACCGGCGGCGCACCCAGCGGCGTACCGCCTCCGCGCAGCCGCCGGGGCGGCCCGGGACGGCCTCGCCGGAGACGGCCGGCCCGTGCCGGTGGACCGGACAGGGGTGCACCGCTTCCCGAAGCCGCCGCGCGGGCGGGGGCGGGTGGTGGTTGTTTCCGCGGCGGGCGGTTACGAGCGTCGGCGGGGCTTGCCGCGCTTCGCGCCCTTGGCGCCGCCGGAACCAGCGCGCGGGCTCTTGCCGCCCGTGGGCTTGCGGCGGGCGTCCCCCTTCGGGGGCTGCTTCCGCTTCGGCTGCGCGGGCGTCGCGGCCGGGGCCGTGGACCGTCCGCGTGAGCTGTTGACGGTCCGGCCGCGGACGATGCCGATGAAGTCCTCGACCAGGTCGGTGGTCTTCTCCTCCGGCCAGGACAGCGCGACGCGTGATGCGGGGGCGTCCGACACCGGCCGGTAGGTGAGGTCCTTGCGGTGGTGCAGTCGGGCGAGCGACTGCGGGACGACGAGGACTCCGACGCCCGCTGCCACCAGTTCCACGGCGTCCGCGGTCGTCGCCGGTCGCTCGATCGCCGGCCGGCCGGGCAGGCTCTCCCAGTCGAGCACGTCGTCGAGGGGGTGCAGCACGAGCTCGTCGGCCAGGTCCTCGGCGGAGACCTCGTCGACGGCCGCCACGATGTGGTCCTTGGGGACCACGACCACCGTCGTCTCGGCGTACAGCGGGATCGCGCTGAGGTCCGTGCCGTCGACCGGCAGCCGGACGAACCCGGCGTCCGCGCCTCCGTCGCGCAACAGGTCGCCCGCTTCGGCGGCGGGCACCGCGACGAGGGTGAGGGGGACGCCGGGCAGGCGCTCGTTCCAGATCCGCACCCACTTGGTGGGTGTCACTCCCGGGACATACGCGAGCCGGAACGAGGGGGATGCTTCCGAGCCTGTCACCTGGCCAGGCTACCGGGCGTGGTCGGAGGGGGCGCACATGCTCGATACCCTGGACACCATGACGTCGCACCAGACCACCCAGACCATGAAGCCCGCCACCGCGGCGAAGAAGCTGGGTGTGTACCTCGAGGCCACCCCCGCAGAGTTCCAGGAGGGTGTCGTCTCGCGCACCGAGCTCAGCGCCCTGCAGGCCGATCCGCCGGAGTGGCTGACGGAGCTGCGGCGCACCGGCCCGCACCCCCGGCCGGTGGTCGCGGCGAAGCTCGGCGTCTCGATCGCCGGGCTCGCGCGCGGCGGCGTCACCGAGGCACTGACCACGGAGCAGATCGAGGCGCTGAAGCAGGAGAGCCCCGAGTGGCTGCGCCGGGAGCGCGCCACCCAGGCCGAGGTCCGCAAGGAGACCGTGCGCCTGAAGGAGAAGAAGGCGGAGCGCGCGAAGGAGTCCGGCGGCTCGCGTTCCTGACCCGCTCCCCCGCCCCGGCGGAGAGGGTTCGCCTCGTCGGGCGTGGGCCGCGGGTCAGCGCCTGACCAGGAGCGTGTGGACGGCGGCCGGTGAGGCGGCCGTCTCGGCCACCCGGTAGTCGCGTATCGCGTCCGCTACGTCGTCGAGCAGCCGCTCTCCCCGGCCGACGAGGAGCGGGACGACGGCCAGGTGCAGTTCGTCGATCAGACCGGCCCGCAGGTACTGCTGCAGCGTGGCCGCTCCCCCGCCGACGCGTACGTCCCTGCCGCCCGCCGCATCGAACGCCCGCTGCAGCACCGTGTCGACGGGCTCGTCGGTGAAGTGGAACGTGGTTCCGCCCGCCATCGCCACCGACGGCCTCAGATGGTGCGTGAGGACGAAGACGTCGTGGTGGAAGGGAGGGTTGTCGCCCCACCAGCCCGTCCAGGACGCGTCCTCCCACGGGCCGCGCTGGGGCCCGAACATGTTCCGGCCCATGATGGTGGCGCCGATGTTGCGCTCGGACCGTTCGACCCAGTCGATGTCGACGCCCTTCTTGCCGTCGGCGCGGTCCCGCAGGGCGTCGAACATCCACGTGTGCAGGCCGTCGATGCCGTCGCCGAACGGTGCCTCCAGGCGTTGCCCCGTTCCCGCGGCGAAGCCGTCGACCGAGACGGTGAGGTTGTGTCCACGCAGCTTGGGCATGAGGTGCTCCTCGGTCGGTTGTCTTCCACTCTCACCCCTGCGTCGAACGAGGGCACACCGCATCGACACCCGCCGCGAAAAGTCCTCCGGCCGAACGAAGGCGGCCCCCTCTCCGTCGTAGTGGTGAAGGCCCGGGACGGGGGCGCGGCAGGGCCCGGCCCCGGCCTTCGGCATTCACCCGAGCGGGAGCCGAGGGGCTCCCGGAGGAGGACATCCGATGGGAACGGTGCCGCACGCGAGCCGGGGCAGAGGCGTGTGGGCGGCGGTCGCGACGGCCGTCGTCGGGTCCGCCGTGGCCTGCACGGGCGTCGGCGGTGGTGGAGGTGGGGCCGCGTCGTCCTGCGCCTTCCTGGTCGAGTACGAGGGCCGGACGTACCAGGACGTGGCCGACGTCCCGTTCACGGTCGGGGAAGCGCTCGGCGAGGCGGTCGTCCCGGCGTGTGACGACACCCCGAACGACGGGGACGACGGCGTGCCGAGGTCCGCCACGACCGCCTACGCCGTGGCGGAGCTGGACCCCGCCATCGCCGTCGCCGTGGGAGACGAACCCGGCGACGTCCGCCTCGTCGTCGTCCGCCGGGGCGGTGAACTCCCTTCGGAGGTGAGGGAATTGATCGGCGGTCC
This sequence comes from Streptomyces sp. NPDC026417, assembly GCF_055567695.1. Classification (NCBI taxonomy): domain Bacteria; kingdom Bacillati; phylum Actinomycetota; class Actinomycetes; order Kitasatosporales; family Streptomycetaceae; genus Streptomyces; species Streptomyces sp. NPDC026417. The sequence continues at coordinate 331,114 of NZ_JBVHPY010000006.1, read as the reverse complement.
CGGCGCCTCGCCTACCCCTTGACCGCGCCCGACGTGAGTCCCTGGACGATGTGGCGGCTGGCGAAGGCGAAGAGGAGCATCGTGGGCAGGATGGTGAGGACGGCCGCCGCGGACATCGAGCCCCAGTCGATGTTGAAGCTGGAGATGAACCCGTTCAGCGCCGTGGGGACGGTCTTGTTGCTGTCGCTGTTCATCAGGGTCACCGACAGGAACAGCTCGTTCCAGCAGTTGACGAAGTTGAAGATGAACGCGGCCACGATCCCGGGGCGCATCACCGGCAGCAGCACCCGGAACAGCGCGCCGAACCGGGAGAGGCCGTCGATCATGGCGGCCTCCTCCAACGCGTCCGGGATGTTCTCGAAGAAGCCGCGGAGCATCACCGTGCAGAAGGGGATGCAGACGGCGATGTAGACGAGGATGAGCCCGAGCCGGTTGTCGACCATCTTCAGGTCGGTCATGAGCAGGTAGAGGGGTCCCAGCGCGATGAACGTCGGGATCATCTGGGTGACCAGGGCGGCCATCAGCAGCGCGGACTTCGTGCGGAACTCGAAGCGGGCCAGGACGTACGCCGACAGCATCGAGATCGCCGTGGCGACCGCGCCCGCGACGGTCGCCACCACGAGGCTGTTGGTGAGATAGACACCGAAGTCGGCCTTGCCGAACAGCCCGCTGTAGTTCTCCAGCGAGAAGTGCTCGGGCCAGTAGGCGATCGGGAAGGCGAAGATGTCGCCGGGGGCCTTGAGCGAGGTGACGGTGATCCAGTAGAGCGGGAAGACGGCGAAGACGAGCCACAGCCCCAGGAAGGCGAATTTGGCGGCCCGTCCGGCCGTGGACTCCTTGCCGATCACGGCTTCACCTCTCGCTTCTCACGGGTGGCCAGCAGGAAGAAGACCGCGAACACCAGCAGCGTCGCGACCACGACGAGGCCGAGCGCGGAGGCCTTGCCGTAGTCGCCCTGCTGCGTGATCTTGATCATCCAGGTGGTCACGATGTGCGTCTCGTTGTTGGGTCCGCCGCCGGTCATCCCGAAGATCAGGTCGGGGAAGTTGAAGATCCAGATGACCCGCAGCAGCACAGTCAGCGCGAGCGTGACCCGGATGTAGGGAATGGTGATCTGGAACAGGGTGCGCACCTTGCCGGCCCCGTCGAGCGCCGAGGCCTCGTACAGCTCGTCCGGGATGGACTGCAGCGCGGCCAGGATCATGATCGTGAAAAACGTGACCCCGTACCAGACGTTGGCGACCACGACGGCGAACATGGCCGTCTTCGGGTCGGCGAGCCAGGCGACCGGTTCGTCGATCAGGCCGGCCTTCTGCAGCAGGTCGTTGACGACGCCGAACTCGCTGTTGAACATCCAGCGGAACAGGATGCCGATGAGGAACCCGGAGATCGCCCAGGGGAAGAACACCAGCGCCTGGTAGAGGCCTCGGAAGCGGAACTTCCGGCGCAGCCACAGGGCGAGGGCGAAGCCGATCACCAGTTGCGGCACGATCGACCCGAAGACCCAGACCGCGGTGTTGCCGAGGACGGTGCCCCAGGCCGGGTCGGCGAAGACGTCGTGGAAGTTCTGCAGGCCCACCCAGGAGGTATCGGTGAGATCCGACAGATTCCAGTGGCGGAAGGCCATCTGGCTGCCGGCGAGCATCGGGTAGTACGTGAAGACCGCCACGAAGACCGCGGCCGGCGCCATGAAGGCGGCGATGAGGAGCCCCCGGCGGGACGTGAACTCCGGCTTGCGGCGGCCCGGGGCCGCGCCACGGGCGGGCGGGCGGCCCCCCTTTCCCGAGGGCCCCGCCGTCCTCGTCTTCCTCACGTGTGTCGTGCTCGTCGCTTCGGACGCGGTCGGCATGACTAGTTCTCCTGCTGCCGCTTCTTGGTCCAGTACGCGTCCCAGCCGGCCAGGAGCTCCTTGGGTGTCGTCTTGCCGAGGACCAGCTTCTGGATGTCGGCGTCCGCCTTCTGCTGCCACTCCGTCCACCACGGGACGCCGCGCGGCTGGCTGACGTTGAGGTACTTCTCCGGGTGCTCCGTCATGGTGACGTAGCTGGACCACGGGCCGGTCTTGTAGAAGGGGTCCTCGGTGGCCGCCTGGAGGATGGGCACCAGGCTGTTCTTCTTCGTGAAGGTTGTCGACGCCTTGCCCTCGGAGAGGAACTCGACGAGCTTGAGCGCCTGGGCCTTGTGCTTGCTGCCGCTCGCGACGCCCCATCCGGCGGTGGCCAGCGGCTGCACGGTCTTGCCGCTGGGCCCCGCCACCAGCGGCGCGGTGTCCCACTGGTCCTTCCCGATCGCCTTGGACTCGGAGACGGTGGCGATCACTTCGGGGTCCTGCAGCAGGAAGGCGGTCGACCCGTTGGAGAAGCCCTCGACCATCTCCGGGTAGCCCCAGGAGACGGACGACTTCGGGGACGCCTGCTTGAAGAGCCGGAGGTAGGTCTCCATGGCGTCGAGGGCCTCGGGCGCGGAGAAGATCGTACTGCCGTCCTTCAGCTTGAAGCCGTCGGCGGGGTCGATCCGGTCGGCGACGTACGCCTCGATGGCCGCGGTGGCGTTGCTGTTGGCGTTGGCGCCGCCGCGGAAGGCGTATCCGTAACGGCGCTCGGCCGGGTCGTGGACGGCGGAAGCCTGCTTCAGCAGTTCCTGCCAGGTGGCCGGCGGCTTGGTGAATCCGGCGTCCTTGATCAGGTCGGAGCGGTAGAAGAGGCTCAGCCCGTAGAAACCGTACGGGACGAAGTACGTCCGGCCCTTGGTGTCCTGGGACGCCTTGACGGCGTTCTCCGTCATGGCGTCCCAGCCCTTCCAGCCGGTGAGGCCCTTCTTCATGTCGTACAGCCAGCCGTTGTTCGACCACGGGCCCACCGTGATGTCCCGGACCTCCAGGGTGTCGACACCACTGCCCGACTGGAGCATCTGCTGGATCTTCTGGTCGGCCTGCTCGGTGGGCGGCGAGATCAGATTGACCTTGATCTTGGGGTTCTGCTGCTCGAAGTCCGCTATGAGGTCCTTCAGCAGACTGGTGCGGGCGGGGTTCGTCAGGCTCTCGACCATGTTGAGGGTCACCGTGCCGCTGTCGCCGCCGCTCATGGCGGAACAGCCGGTCAGGACCATCGTGGCGGCCGTACCGAGGGCCAGGGCTGCCGTCCTTCTTTTCATCGTGCCGACCTCTTCCTTGGATCTGCCGCGCTGGCAGCGGCTTCGGGGACGGGGGGGCGGTGCTGCGCCGGCTACGACGCGTCGGACCGGGTCCGGGCTGCGCGGGCCCATTCACCGAGGACGGGGACACAGGTCTCGGCGAAGTACTCGTAGTCGGCGGGGGTGTTGTAGACGTGCGCGGACAGCCGCAGGTAACCCACGCCGCCGAAGCTGGTGAAGGCCGTCTCCACGCCCAGCTCTTCGGCCGCCCGGTCGCGCAAGGCGTCGGCTTCGACACGGCTGGCGGCCAGCCCGGCCGGCAGCCGCACCAGGCGCATGCCGGGCACCGGCATGCCGACGTCGACGGTGCCGGGGACGCCGGTCAGTTCGGCGAGGGCGTCGCCGACCACGGCTTCGGCGTAGCCGGCCAGGTCGTCCATGTACCGCCGGGCGGTGTCCCAGCCCCAGGTGCCGTCGATGAAGTCCAGGGCCGACGGCGCCGCAAGATAGCCGGTGGCGTCCACCGTGCCCTGCTGGTCGAAGCGGTCGGGGAACGGATCGGCGGCGGCCCACGAGTCGATCAGCGGGAAGAGCCGGTCGCGCAGCTCACCGCGGGCCACCAGGGCCGCGGTGCCGCGCGGCGCGCAGCCCCATTTGTGCAGGTTGCCGACCCAGAAGTCGCACGTCAGCCCGTCGAGGGGAGCCGCGAGGAGGCCCGGGGCGTGCGCACCGTCCACGAGGAGCGGGATGCCGAGCCGGCGCGCGTGCGCCCCGATGCGTTCCACCGGCATCCGGCGGGCGGTCGCGGAGGTGATGTGGTCGAGGACGACGAGGCCGGTGGCCTCGGTCAGCTCGGCGGCCACCGCCGCGCAGGCCCGTTCCTCGTCGGCGTCCAGGGGCACGTGCGCGGTGCGGACCCGGCCTCCCCAGCGGCGCGCCAGCCGCTCGGCGCCCATGGTGACGGCTCCGTAGCCGTGATCGGTGACGACGATCTCGCCTCCGGGGCGGTGCGGCAGACCGTTGAACACGACGCTGACTCCGGCGCTCGCGTTGGGGACGAGGGCGAGATCGTCCGCGGCGACCCGCAGGTACGCGGCGAGTTCGACCCGGGTGGCGGCGATCCGCTGCGGCAGCGCGGGGAACCACACCACCGGCGATCGGTCCATCTCCGCGCGCAGTGCGTTCTGCCGCTCCTGCGCCACCAGCGGGACCGCTCCGAACGAGCCGTGGTTCAGGTGCTTCATGGCGGGGTCCAGCGACCACGCCAGAGCGGCGGGCCGGCCGTCCGCAAGCAGCAGGGGGCGCGGGGCGGTGGTGACCTCGGTCTCGCTCACATGACTCCTCGTCCGCCGGACCTGACGGCCGCACGGGACACGGGAGCGCCGCACGAGACATCAGACTGTTGCCGGGATACGTATGATGACTCGGCATCCTGCACGGCATTTTCCGGCCGCGCAAGGGTCTTGCAGCCCAAGTCATCAGATGAATTGGTGAGGACTTATGCGGGACATCTGATGACTGACGCGGACTCGCTAGAGTGCACCGAGGGCTCGGCGACGCCGCCGGCCCGTCAGGGGAGGAGTCGGATGTCCGCAGTCGACAGGGCGTTCCACGGCCTACGGCACATGATCGCGACGGGTCGCCTCGTCGCGGGTGAGCGCATTCCGCCCGAGGGGGACCTCTGCGAGGAACTGGGCGTCTCCCGGGGGTCGCTGCGCGAGGCCGTACGGATGCTCGCGGCCCTGGGAGTGATCGAGCCGCGGCACGGCTCCGGTACCTATGTCTCCCCGCTCCGCCCGGAGGACGTGATCGGCAGCCTGTCGCTCACGCTCGAACTCCTGCCGCTGTCCGGCCTGTTGGAGGTGTACGAGATCCGGCGGGTCCTGGAGGCCCACGTCGCCGCCAAGGCCGCCGCCCGGCGCACGCCGGAGACGGTGCGGACGCTCTTCTCGCTCATCGACGCGATGGAGGCGACCGACGACCCGACCGAGGCCTCGGAGCTCGACCACCGTTTCCACGCCGAGATCGCCAGTGCGGCCGGCAACCCCGCCCTGGCGTCCCTGCTCTCGGTCTTCCGGGCCCGCTCCCGCAAGTACCAGGTGTTCACCCTTCCCGAGGGCCCCGAGATGCGGCGCAAGAGCGACGAGGACCATCGCGTCATGGCCACCACGATCGCCGACCGCGACCCGGGGGCCGCGGCCGGTGCCGCGGAGGCCCATGTCGCCCAGACCGAACGCTGGCTGCGCGCCTTCATGCCTCCCGTGGAGGAGGAGGACGACCCGGCGCCCGGCACTCCGGCCTGACGAGAGCCCGGCGGCAAAACGGAATGGGTTGCTCCGTGCGGGTGGTGCATCAGCCGGCGGCGTCGTAGCGTCGTCAGGGGACGACGGCCGACCGGGCACCACGCAGTCGGCGGAAGCCCGCGCGCCCGGCCTGCACGGCCGGGCGGACCATGCGGGGCCCGCGGACCCCGTGGCACCAGGTCAGGAGCGGACATGCCGAGAAACACGTTCAGGGCGGCGGTCTTGTTCTGTGCCGCCGCGTCGCTGGCGACAGCCACGGCCGCGGCCGCACCCGCGGCTTCGCCCCCGTCGGCGGACACCGCCGCCCGGCAGGTGCGCAGCCCGGTGCTCGTCGACTGCTTCACGCGCGCGCAGGTGCGCCCCACCGCGGTCATCCTCGCCTGCGGGGACGGCAACAGCCGCCTCTCCTCGATGCGCTGGACGCAGTGGGACGGGAACCGCGCGGTGGGCAGGGGCTTCAACGTGGTGAACGACTGCAAGCCGTACTGCGCGGCGGGCAAGTTCCACTCCTACCCCGTCACCGTGCGACTCGACCGCCCCCAGGACTGGAAGAAGAACCCCGGACTGTCCCATTTCACGCGGATGAACCTCGTCTACACCGACGGCAGGCCGGACGGGTTCGCGCGCACGGTCACCCTTCCCCTCTGGAACTGATTCCGCCCCGGCCACGACGAGTCGGGCGCTGAACTCGTCGAGGGGGGGGGGGGGGGGGGGGGGGGGGGGGGGGGGCCGGGGTGGGGGGCGGGGGGGGGGCGGGGAGGGGGGGGGGGGGGGGGGGGGGGGGGGGGGGGGGGGGGGGGGGCGGGGGGGGGGGGGCGG
>NZ_JBVHPY010000006.1:243571-324850 GCF_055567695.1 Streptomyces sp. NPDC026417 | reverse complement strand
GGGAGGGCTCCCCTTCCCTCGGGGGGTTGGTTCCCCCCCCGCAAGAAGGGGGGGGGGGGCGGGCTTGGGGGGGTGGGCCCCCCCCCCGAGGGGGGGCCCCCCCCGCCTCGCGCCGTGTCCACTCACAGGCAGCGGGCCCCGGGCCCGAGGTCAGCCCGTGGTGACGACCATCCGGAACCGCGCCGCCCCGGACATCATCTTCTGGTAAGCCTCGCCGGTCAGGTCCAGCGGCACGGTCTCGATCGTCGGACGGATACCGTGCAGCGCGCTGAACTCCATGGTGTCCTGCACGTCCTGCGCGGTGCCGGACGGGTGGCCGCGGACCACCCGGCCGCTCATCAGCAGCTGGACCGGGCTGATCCCCAGCGGCTCGGGGCTGACCCCGATGGCCACCAGCTCGCCGCGCGGCGCCAGCCCGTCCACCGTCGCCGCGATCGCCTCGGAATCGCCCGCGGTGGCCAGGACGACCTTGGCGCCGCCGAGCGACTGCAGGGCGTCCGCCACCGCGGTGCCCGCCGTGCTGTCGATGTAGTGATGCGCCCCCAACTGCCGGGCCAGATCGGCCTTGTCGGCACCGCGGGCGATCGCCACCGTCTCGAAGCCCATGGCCACGGCGTACTGCACCCCGAGATGCCCGAGGCCGCCGAGGCCGAGGACGGCGACCCGGTCGCCCGGCCGGGCAGGGCTGCGCCGGAGCCCGTTGTACGTGGTGACGCCCGCGCAGGCCATCGGTCCCGCCTCGCTCGCCGTGAGCGCGTCGGGGATACGGGCCAGGGCGTCGACCGGCGCGATCATCGCCTCGGCGAAGCCTCCGTCGTACGACCAGCCGGGGACCTTGAGGTTCTCGCACACGATGAAGTCGCCCTGACGGCACGGGGTGCAGTGACCGCAACTGCCTCCGAACCAGCCCACCGTGACACGGTCCCCGACCTGCCAGCCGCTGTCGTGCGCCCCCTCGCCGACGGCGTCGACGCGCCCCGCGATCTCGTGCCCCGGCACCAGCGGAAACCGGACGCCGGGCAGGCCGGCCGACACGAAGAAGGCGTCGCTGTGGCACACCCCGCAGGCCTCCACGGCGACCCGTACATGACCGGGGCCCGGCTGCGGCACATCGCGTTCCACGATCTCGAACGGCCCGTTGGCGGCGGCCACCTGCGCGACTCGATAGGTACTCATACTGACTCTCCGGAACAGGTGTGAGGAACCCCCTCCCCAGCACACCAGCTCCGCGCAGTTCGCGCGCGCCGGGCCGGAGGACGCACCGGGGGCGCCTCCACGATGAACGGCCGGACATCGCAGCACAGCCAAACGTCACCGGTGTGACAGGTGATGCATGGCCCGGGAGAGTCGGCGCACCGCCGAGCCGCGTCGGGACCGACGCGGTCCGCACCAGCGGAACCCGGGCACCACTCGGGCGCGCCGAGCGGCGGATCGACGATCACGTCAAGGCGGGCGGACTCCTGTTCCCGGCGTCACGCCCCCACCCCTTTGACTTTAGTGGACCGGTCACCTAGCTTACTCAATAGTCGACCGGTCACCTAGTGACTCGAATCGCCTCCCCACCAGCACCTGCACACGGAATCGGAGACCGCCGCCATGGCCACTCCCGTCAAGCTCGCCATCGTCTACTACTCCTCCACCGGCACCATCACCGAGATCGCCAGGGAACTGCACGACGCCGCGGTCAAGGCGGGGGCGGAGGTCCGCCTGGTGAAGGCCGCCGAGCTCGCGCCGCCGGAGGCGATCCGGTCGAACCCGGCCTGGGCCGCCAACCACGCCGCGACCGCCGCCATACCGGAGGCGACCCCGGAGGACATCGAGTGGGCCGACGCCGTCCTGTTCGGCTCCGCCACCCGCTTCGGCAACCTCTCCGCCCAGCTCAAGCAGTTCATCGACACGCTCGGCGGGCTCTGGGCGCAGGGCAAGCTGGCCGACAAGGTGTACAGCGGCTTCACCTCGTCCGCCACGGCGCACGCCGGGCAGGAGACCACGCTGCAGGCGCTGTACACCTCCGTCCACCACTTCGGCGGCATCGTGGTCGCCCCCGGCTTCACCGACCCGGTCAAGTTCGCGGACGGCAACCCCTACGGGACCTCGCACGTCGATGCCCAGGGCACCAACCCGGTGGACGACACCACCCGCGCCGCGGCCCGGCACCAGGCGGAGCGCGTGGTGGGCATCGCCGCGCGGCTCAAGGCCGCCTGACCCACCCCGCACGCCCGCGCCTTCGGGCGCGGGCCGCCCACCGTCAGGCCGACGTCGGGTGATCTTCGGCGCCGGCCTCACCTCGGCGGCATCCGGCTCCGCCGGGGGGCTGCACTTCGCCGTCTCCGACGTGGAGGCGGCCCGGGTGGAACTCGCCGGCCGCGGGGGCGAGGTGAGCGAGGTGTTCCACGACGCCGGCCGAGTGTTCCATCGCGCCGGAGCCGAGGCCGGGAGCCGGGCCGGGAACGCCGCAGCTACGCGTCGTTCGCCTCGTTCGCCGACCCGGACGGCAACGAGTGGGTGCTGCAGGAGATCACGACGCGGCTCCCGGGCCGCTGGACGGGCAAGGGCGGCCCGGCGCCGTCGCCGGCGTTCCCCCGGCGTACAGAAAGGTGGCCGTCACCTGTTTGGTGACGGCCACCTTTCTGTGCGGGTGCCGCGGGCACGGCCGGTCTCTCCGCGCGCGCGGGCGGGACCTCAGCCGGCCACCGGAGCCGGCTCCGGGTCGCGGGCCCCGAGGATGGCGAGGCAGGTCCGCCACAGGACGTTCAAGCGCTGGGTGTCGTTGTAGAGCTTGGCGAAGAGCACCTGGCCTTCGAGCTGGGCGACGACGGACCGGGCGGCCTCGTGCGTGTCGCCGACGGTGACCTGACCCCGCTCGCGGGCTTCGGCCACGACCTCGTCCACCATCTCGACCTGCGCGTCGAAGATCTCCTGGAGGCGCACCCGGATGGCCTCGGTCTGGTTGCTCATCTCCAGGGTCAGGTTTCCGAACATGCACCCCGACACGGTGCCGCAGCTCTGCTGCCCCGCGTGCTGGGCGGCCTCCGTCTCCTCGAACAGCTGCCGCAGCCTCTGGAGCGGTTCGGCGTCGCCGCGCAGGACGCGGGTCCAGTCGGCGCGCTGGCCGGCCCACTGCTCGTCCAGGACGGCCAGGGCGAGGGCCTCCTTGGACTCGAAGAAGTAGTAGAAGCTGCCCTTCGGCACGCCCGCCGCCTTGCAGATCTCGGCGGTGCCCAGGGCCGAGTAGCCCCGCTGCTCGATGAGCGACCGGGCGGCGGTGAGGATCTTCTCCCTGGCATTGCTGGTGCGTCCCATGCGTCCAGTATACGACCGACCGACTATGTTGAGTAGACCAGTCGCCTATCCCCGGACCACACCCCCTGGGGCTCCACCCCGCCCCACGGCGGCGTCGAAGCATCCACTTGATAGGCAAGTCGCTGCTTGCCTATGGTGTCGGTCATGGCGGAGGATGTTTTCAAGGCACTGGCCGACCCCACGCGGCGGCGCATCCTCGACGAGCTGGTGGATCGGGACGGCCAGACGCTGTTCGAGATGTGCGCACGGCTGGTGACCAAGCACGGCCTCGGGCTGTCGCGCCAGGCGATCAGCCAGCACCTGGCCGTACTGGAATCCGCGGACCTGGTCCGGTCGCGGCGCGAGGGCCGCTACAAGTTCCACCACCTGAACACCGAACCCCTTGAGCACATCGTGACCCGGTGGCTCAAGCCCGAGGCACCGGAGAACACCCCATGAGGATCCACTTGACCAGCGTCTTCGTCGACGACCAGGAGAAGGCCCTGCGCTTCTACACCGACGTGCTGGGCTTCGTGAAGAAGACCGAGGTCCCGCTGGGCGAGGCCCGCTGGCTGACCGTGGTCTCCCCGGAGGACCCCGACGGGACCGAACTGCTCCTCGAACCCTCCGGCCACCCCGCGGTGCCGCCGTACAAGGAGGCGCTGGTCCAGGACGGCATCCCGGCCGCCTCCTTCGCCGTGGACGACGTGCACGCGGAGTTCGACCGGCTGCGCGGGCTCGGGGTGCGCTTCACCCAGGAGCCCCTGGAGATGGGCCCGGTGACCACCGCGGTGCTGGACGACACCTGCGGCAACCTGATCCAGATCGTGCACGGCGCCTGAGCCGGCGCCCGGGCCGGTCCGGAGTCCGGGCCGGCCCGGGCTCACGTCACAGGCCGCGCCAGACGTTGTCGAAGGCCGCGTCCTCGACCGCCTTGCGCTGCCGGACGGCCTCCAGTTCCATCACCGCGTCGTTCACCGCGGCCAGGACGGTCGCCAGCGTGTCGTCGAAGACGTCCTCGGAGTCCTCCCCGGAATCGTCCGCGGTCTCCTGGGACTCGCCGGCGGGCTCGTCGTACAGTCCGGCGGCCGTGGCGAGGGCGACGAGCACGGGCTCGCGGTCCGACCAGCGGGCCTGGGCCCGGCTCCGGTCCGCCGAGTCGACGAGCACCGCCTGCCCCGTCCGGAACGACGCCAGCCGGCGGTGCGGCCGGGTGAGCTGCCCCTCCGACTCGAACGCGGCCTCGTAGGTCGCGGCCAGGCCCCGGCCCCTTCGCCACAGCCAGTCCTCGACCGACTCGTACGGCTCCCGCCTGACGAGTGACGAGGCGGCCTCGGCCAGGAGTGGATCATCCGCCCCCGGCCGGTCGCCCGGCACGATGCGCTCAGCGTCCAGCCGGGCGGTCCCCGCCTGGAGGAGGTCGACGGCCTCGGCCCCGGCGAGCGTCAGCGACAGACTGCCCTGGTCCACGGAGCGAGCGGGTTCCAGATCCATCGCAACGATCAACAGGTCCCGTGCTGTGGTCATGTCGGCATCCCCTCGAAGGTGGCAACCACGGTACGACGCGGGGGCGGTCCCGCGCCTGCCGTGCGACGCCGCGGACGGCCGGCACTCCGGCCCGGGCAGATCGCCGCGGCTGCTTCCGCCGTCCCTCCGGGCGGGCCCGGGGCCGCCCGCGGAGCGCGCCGGTCAGGCGACGGCGCCCGTCGCGCTCCCCGGGTCGTTCGGATGGGGAACGAGCGCGGTGACGGTCGCCGTCATCCACGGCCGCAGGGGCAGCGTGCCGAGCACCTCGCGGTGGAGCTCCGCCTCGTCGGCGGCCCGCCAGATGCCGAGGCTGCGCAGTTCACCGACCGGCCGCCACAGGCGGACCAGATGTCCTTGGGCCGCCAGTTCCGCGGCCCGGACCGCTTCCGCGGCGCGTCGCCGGTCCACCTCCGCGGGGTCGGTGCCCTCGGGGACGACGGTGACGAGCTCGACCAGGAATTCACGCATGTCCTTCTCCCTTCCGTGGAGCGCCCGGCCGGAAACGGTATGCCGCCGGCTCGGGCCCTTTGACAATAGTAGACCGGTCACTTAGTTTCCCCCATGACCGGTCCACCACCCATCGGTCGAGCCGACTTCCGTCAGGAGAACCGTCATGAACGCTCAAGATCGGAAGGTCGCCGTCGTCACCGGTGCCTCCCAGGGCATCGGAGCGGGCCTGGTCGCCGCCTACCGCAAGCTCGGGTACGCGGTCGTGGCCACCTCACGCACCATCGCCGAGTCGGAGGACGCGGACGTCCTCACCGTCCGGGGCGACATCGCCGACCCCGCCACCGCCGAGCGGGTCGTCAGCACCGCGCTCTCCCGGTTCGGCCGGATCGACACCCTGGTCAACAACGCGGGGATCTTCGTCGCCAAGCCGTTCACCGAGTACACGCGGGAGGACTACGAAGCGGTCCTCGGCGTGAACGTGGCCGGCTTCTTCCGGATCACCCAGCTCGCCGTCGCCGACATGCTGGAACGCGGCGGCGGTCACGTCGTGCAGGTCACCACCAGCCTGGTCGAGCACCCCAACTCCGCCGTGCCGTCCGTCCTCGCCTCGCTGACCAAGGGCGGGCTCCAGGCGGCCACGAAGTCATTGGCCATCGAGTACGCGGGCCGGGGCGTCCGCAGCAACGCGGTCGCCCTCGGCACGATCAGGACGCCCATGCATCCCGAGGAGACCCACGCCGCTCTCGGCACGCTCCACCCGGTCGGCCGCATGGGTGAGGTGAGCGACGTCGTCGACGCCGTGCTGTACCTGGAGAACGCCCCGTTCGTCACCGGCGAGGTCCTGGCCGTCGACGGCGGCCAGAGCGCCGGGCACTGAGGCCCGGGGCTCAGGACGGGTCGGTCGTGGAGATGACCAGCATCTTCGTCACCGAGCCGTCGTCGCCGACCACGTCGCGCACATGTCGGAAGCCGATACGGCGGGCCATCGCCAGGCTGGCGGTGTTTCCGGCGCCCACCATGCCGTAGGCCTCCTTCAGGCCCAGGTTGTCGGCGGCGTGGCGCAGCAGCCCCCGGACGACCTCGGTGCCCAGCCCCTGGCCCCAGTACTCCGGGGCGAGCGCGGTGATGAGCTCGTACCCGTCGACGTTTCCGGTCTGCTTCACCTCCGCGTGGCCGGCGAACGAGTCCTGGAACCACAGGCCCCACACGTCGAACAGGTTCCGGGGGTACACGTCGTTCAGGATCGCCCGGAACAGCGTGCGCAGGTCGGCTTCCGGGACCTGTTCCTGTCCCATCCAACGGCAGACCTCCTCGTCGCGCAGGAGCGTGACGAAGGCGTCCTCGTCCTCGGGCCGGTAGGGCGTGAAGCGCAGTCGTTCGGTGTGCAGCGTGGGCGTCATCGGCGTACTCCTCTGAATGCGGACGAGTGCGGACGAGTGCGGGCGGCTTCCCGGACGCGGGAGGGGCCCTGCCCGGGGCGCGGGTGCGGTGACGCCGGAGGCGGTGGTCACCTGCCCGGCGCCCCGGGCGGAACGGGCGGGCTAGGAGCCCGCGTTCTCCATGCGCTCGCGCAGGCTGCGCGGGCGCATGTCGGTCCAGACCTCGTCGACGTACGCGGAGCACTCGGCCTCGGTGCCCTCCTTGCCGACGGGCTGCCAGCCCGCGGGTACCTCGACGTCGACCGGCCACAGCGAGTACTGGTCCTCGTCGTTGCGCAGCACCTGGTAACGGGTGTTCTCGTCCATGTCACGCTCTTTCGTCGTCGTCATCGGTTCGGTGAGCCCGGCCGGCCGGTCGACCGGCCGGGGTGCCTGATCGGGATGTCCCGGCGCGGGCGCACGGGGCGGCGGTGCCCGGCGCCCGCGGCAGGTGCGGGCGGCCGCGGTGTCACCGCGGCGGGCGCGCGTCACAGGCTGTCCCGTGCGTGCCGGGCGATGTGCCGCAGCGCCTCGGCGAACTCCTCGGCGACGCGCCGCACGGTCTCGGTGTCGTGGAGGCCGGTGCGGTGGTGCCAGGTGAAGGCGAGACGGCCGTGCTGCACCGCGCCCACGACTTCGAGGGGGTGCGATCCGCCGTCCCGCGGGTCGTGATCCTGTCCGAAGGAGCCGTGCTCGGCGCGGACCAGACCGGTTCCCGGGTCGGCCGGGCGGGCGTCCCACTGGCCGAGGTAGTTGAACACGACCTGCCCGTGCGCCGCCGAGCCGAGCCGCTCGCGCACCTCGGCCGAACCGTAGGTGCGCAGCGCGCCGTAGCCGAGTCCGTTCCCGGGGACGGTGCGGAGCTGGCGGCGGACGGACTTGACCAGCCCGCGCCAGTCCCGGGCGGGACCGAGGTCGTCCGGGTCGGGTACCTGGAGGGCGACCGGGTGGACGGTGGTGAACCAGCCCACGGTGCGGGAGAGATCGACGCCGTCGAGCACGTCCTCGCGGCCGTGGCCCTCCAGATCGAGGCGGACGCGGTCGCGCCCGGTCCAGCGGGCCAGCGCCAGGGCCAGCGCGGAGAGCAGGACGTCGTTGACCCGGGTGCGGTAGGCGGTGGGCGCGGCGCGCAGCAACGCCGTGGTGTCCTCCTCGTCGAGCTCCACACCGAGCACGCGTGCCCCGCCCGTGCCGTCCTCCGGTGTTTCCGCGGCCGGGAGCGGCTCGGCGGTCACCGCCTCCTCCCAGTACGGGAGTTCGTGGTCCAGTCCGCCGTCGGCGACGTGCGCGGCGAGGGTGCGGACCCAGTCCCGGAAGGGGGTGCTGCGCTCCCCCAGGGCGACCGGTTCGCCCTGGGCCGCCTGCCGGTAGGCCGCTTCCAGGTCGTCGCGCAGGATCCGCCAGGACACGGCGTCCACGACGAGGTGGTGGGCGACGAGCAGCAGGAACGCGGGCCGGTCCGGACCGCCGGTGAAGAGCGCCGCGCGCAGCAGCGGCCCCTGCGCGAGGTCGAAGCCGGCGTGCAGGTCGTCGGCGGCCTTCGCCATCGCCTCGTCGGCCTGTGCGGAGGACAGTCCCGTCAGGTCGTACCGGGCGAGAGCGGCGGCGCCCGCGACGGGCGGCGGGTTGAACTGGTGCCAGCCGTCGTCGTCGCGGGTGAAGCGCATACGGACGGCGTCGTGGTGTTCCAGCAGCGCGTCCAGGGCGGTGCCGAGGGCCGCCGGGTCGGGTGAACCGTCCAGCTCCAGCAGCACGGATTGGTTGAAGTGGTGGTGGCTGTGGCGTGGAGTGGTGAGGAACCACTCCTGGATCGGGGTGAGCGGCACCTCGCCGGTCACCGGGCCGTCACCGGTCCGCCGGGGCGCGGTGGTGACGACGGTGGCCAGCTCGGCGACGGTCTGGTGGGTGAACAGGTCGCGGGTGGCCAGGTGCAGGCCGTCGCGCCGCAGCCGCGACACGACCTGCATGCTGAGGATCGAGTCGCCGCCGAGGTGGAAGAAGTTGTCGTCCGCGCCGACGCCGTCCACGCCGAGGACGTCCTGCCAGATGCGGGCGATGTGCCGTTCGGTGTCGGTGCGCGGCGCGGTGCGGGGGCCACCGGCCGCCTGCGCGGGGCCGGGTGCGGGCAGGGCGCGCCGGTCGGTCTTGCCGTTCGGGGTGAGCGGCAGCCGCTCCAGCGGGACGAACACCGACGGGATCATGTGCGGCGGCAGCAGCCCGGCGAGGTGCTCGCGCAGCTCGGCCAGAGGCGGTTGGGCCGGTCCGCCGTCGGCGGGCACGACGTACGCGACGAGCCGTGCGTGGCTCTCGGCCGGGTCTCCGCCGGGGCCCTCGCCGCGGACGACGACCACCGCGTCGCGCACCAGGGGACTGCGGCGCAGCGCGCTCTCGATCTCGCCGGGCTCGATCCGGAAGCCGCGCAGCTTGATCTGGTCGTCGGCGCGTCCGGTGAAGCGGAGTTGGCCGTCGGCCGACCAGCGCACCAGGTCGCCGGTGCGGTACATCCGCTCCCCCGGTGCGCCGAACGGGTCGGCGGTGAACCGCTGCGCGGTCAGGCCCGGGCGGTTCAGGTAGCCGCGGGCGAGTCCGGGGCCGGCCACGTACAGTTCGCCGGTCACGCCGGGCGGGACGGGGCGGCGGGCGGCGTCCAGGACGTAGACGCGGGTGGCACCGGCCGGACGACCGATCGGCGGGGCGCCCGCCTCCGGGGTCAGGGGGCCGGTCCAGGTGGCGACGACGGTGGCCTCCGTGGGTCCGTAGGAGTTGATCATCCGCCGGCCGGGGGCCCAGTGCCGGACCAGGTCGGCCGGGCACGCCTCGGCGCCGACGATCAGGGTGCGGAGCCGGGGCAGGGTGGCGGACGCCTCGGGCGGCACCGTGGCCAGGGCCGCCGGGGGGATCAGGGTGTGCGTGACGGCCCGCTCCGCGAGGACGCGCGCCAACCGCTCACCGACCAGTGGGCCTTCCTCGCCGGTCACCAGCGTTGCCCCGGTGAGCAGGGAGACGCACAGCTCCAGCACGGAGGCGTCGAAGCTGGGCGAGGCGAACTGCAGCACCCGGTCCCCGGGGCCGGCCGCGTAGCGCTCCGCTGCGGCGGCCGCGAACCCCGCCAGGCCGCTGTGCGTCACCACCACGCCCTTGGGCGTCCCCGTGGATCCGGAGGTGTAGATGACGTAGGCCGGGTGGTGGGCGGTGAGGGGGGTGGTGCGGTCCGCGTCCGTGGGCGCGGTGTCGGGTCCCGTCCCGGCCCACACGTCGGCGGGGTCGTCCAGGACCAGAGCGGCGCCCGCGTCACGCGTCATGAACTGCCGTCGCTGCTCGGGGTAGGCCGGGTCCACCGGCAGGAAGGCGGCGCCGGTCTTGGCGACGGCGAGCTGGGCCACCACGGTCTCCGCGGCCCGGGGCAGGATCAGGGCGACCACCCGCTCGGGGCCGGCGCCCCGCCGGATGAGCCGGTGGGCCAGGCGGTTGGCGGAGCGTTCCACTTCCGCGTAGGTGAGCTCGCGCGCACCGTCCGCGAGCGCCACCGCGTCGGGGGTGCGTGCGGCCTGGCGCTGGAACAGATCGGGCAGGGTCTCCGCCGGTACCGGCCGGGCCGCTCCCCTCCCCTGGTCCAGGAGGGCCTTCAGCTCCTCCTCGGACGCCAGCGGCAGCGCGCCGAGGGGCCGCCGGGGGTCCTCGGCGACCGCGGTGAGCAGGGTGGCGAGCTGGTCGGCCATCCGCTCGGCCGTGGCCGCGTCGAACAGGTCCGTGTTGTACGTGAGCAGCCCGTGCAGGGCTCCGGTATCGGTCTCCGCGAACTCCAGGGTGAGGTCGAACGGTGCCTGTCGGAGCTCGGGTTCGATGTCGGAGACGTGCAGGCCGGGGAGGTCGAGCTCGGCGGCGGGTGTGTTCTGCAGGACGACCATGACCTGGAAGAGCGGGGTGCGGCTGGTGTCGCGCGCCGGCTGCACCTCGTCCACGACCTGCTCGAACGGCACCTCCTGGTGGGCGAAGGCGTCCAGCACCGTGCGCCGTACGTCGGCGAGGAAGTCCGGGAAGGGGCGTTCGGTGTCCACGCGGGACCGCAGGACCAGGGTGTTGACGAAGAACCCGATCAGGTTCTGGGTCTCGGCCCGGTCGCGGCCCGAGGTGACGGTGCCGACGGCGACGTCCCGCTCTCCGGACAGCCGGGCGAGGAACGTCTGCGTGGCGGCGACGAGCGTGGTGAACAGGGTGGCGCCGCGGTCCCGGCCGACCCGGGTGAGGCGGCGGGCCGTGCGGGGCGGCAGGATCAGTCGGGCACTCGCGCCGTTGCCGGTGCGCACCGGCGGTCGCGGCCGGTCGGTGGGCAGGTCCAGCGGCTCGGTGCCGGTCAGTTGCTCCTTCCAGTAGGCGAGGTGCGCGTCCGCCGCGGAACCGCCGGTGGTGCGCTGCCAGTGCGCGTAGTCGGCGTACTGCACCGGCAGCGGCGGCAGCTGGCCCGCGGTGCTGCCGTCCAGTGCGGCCCGGTAGAAGTGGGCGAGGTCGCCGGCGAGGACGGAGGTGGACCAGCCGTCGGTGACGATGTGGTGCAGGGCCAGGCTCAGGACGTGGTCGTCGTCGGCCAGCCGGACCAGTCCGGCGCGCAGCAGCGGGCCCTGCCGGAGGTCGAACGGTCGGGTGCGCTCGGCCGTCAGCAGTTCCTCCAGGCGCCGGGTCCGGGCGGTGTCGCCGGGCAGTGCGGACAGGTCGTGCAGCGGGAGCGGGACATCCTGTGGCGGGTGGATGATCTGGACGCCGTGCCCGTCCACCGTGTCGAAGGTGGTCCGCAGCGACTCGTGCCGGGCAACGAGGGCGCGCAGGGCGGAGGTGAGGGCGCCGGTGTCGAGCGAGCCGCGCAGGCGCAGGGCGAGCGCGGTGACGTACTCGGTGCCGCCGGGGGCGAACTCCTCCAGGAACCAGAGGCGTTGCTGGGCGTACGACATCGGCGGGGCGGTTTCGCGGGCGACCGGGACGATGGCGGGTGGGCCGTCCGCCCCGGCGGTCCGCCGCTCCGTGAGCAGGGAGGCGAGCGCGGCCGGGGTGGGGTGGGTGAACACCGCGCGGGGAGAGAGGTCCGTCCCGAAGGTCTCGGCGAGCCGGGAGGCGATCCGGATGCTGAGGATGGAGTCGCCGCCCAGCCGGAAGAAGTCGTCCTCCACGCCGGGCCGTTCGACGCCGAGGACCTCGGCGAAGACCTCCGCGGTGCGGCGCTCGGCGTCGGTGCGGGGCTCGACGTGCGTGCCGGAGTCCGCGCCGTGCTCGGGCGCCGGGGCGGGCAGGGCCGTCCGGTCGACCTTGCCGTTGGCGCTGAGCGGGAGGGCCGGCAGCGGGACGAAGGCGGAAGGGACGAGGTAGTCGGGCAGCGTGCGGGCGGCGAAGGCGCGCAGGTCCTCGGTGTCCTGCCCGGCGGGGCCGACGACGTAGGCCACCAGGCGCCTGCTGCCGGGCCGGTCCTCCCGGGCCACGACGGCGACGTCCGCGACGCCGGGGCGGGTGGCGAGGGCCGCCTCCACCTCGCCCGGCTCGACCCGGAAGCCGCGGATCTTGACCTGGTCGTCGGCGCGGCCGAGGAACTCGATCGTGCCGTCGAGGTGCCGTCGGGCCAGGTCTCCGGTGCGGTACATCCGGCCGCCGGGCGGTCCGTAGGGGTCGGCGGGGAAGCGGGCGGCGGTGTCGCCGGGGCGGCCCAGGTAGCCGCGCGCCACGCCCTCGCCGGACACGAACAACTCGCCCGCGCAGCCCGGCGGGACGGCTCGCATGCGGGCGTCGAGGAGATGGACGCGCAGGTCGTCCAGCGGGTGGCCGATGGGCACGGTGCCGGGCACCTCTGCGGCGTCGGTGAGGGCGTAGGACGTCGCGAAGGTCGTGGTCTCGGTCGGTCCGTACCCGTCGACCACGGTCAGGCCGGGGCAGGCGGTGAGGACCCGGCGTACGGCCGTCGCGGGGACGACGTCGCCGCCGGTCCACACCTGGCGCAGTCCGGTGAAGCAGTCCGGCGCGTCCTGTGCCAGCAGCCGGAACAGGCCCGCCGTCAGCCACAGCGCGGTCAGCCCGCCGTCCGCGGCCCGGCGGCGCAGCAGGTCGGCGTCCACCGTCCCCGGGGGCGCGACCACCACGCAGCCGCCGTTGAGCAGGGGTGCCCACACCTCGAAGGTGGCGGCGTCGAAGGCGACCGGGGAGTGCAGCAGCACGCGCTCGCACACGCCGTCCGTGAACCGGCTGTCGGTGGCCAGGGACGCCACGTCGCGGTGGCGGACCGCCACCGCCTTCGGCAGGCCGGTGGATCCGGAGGTGAACATGACGTAGGCCAGCCGGTCGGGGTCGGCGGGCGGCAGGGCCCGTGGGGCCGGGGCGTCGGTGCGTGCCGCGGCGACGTCGTCGGCGGTCAGCCGGGTCGTGGCGCCCGCCTGCGCGAGGAGTGCGTGCCTGCGCTCCTCGGGGGCGCGGGTGTCCACCGGCAGGTAGGCGCAGCCCGCCTTGAGGACCGCGAGCTGGGCGACCACGAGTTCGGCCGACCGGTCCATGAGCAGGGCCACCCGGTCCTCGGGCGCCGGGCCGGCGGCCAGCAGCCGATCGGCCAAGGCGTCCGACCAGCAATTGAGTTGACGGTACGTCAGTCGTCGGTCGCCGTCGTGCAGGGCCGGTGCGTCCGGGCTGCGCCGGACCTGCTCGGCGAAGAGGTCGACCGGGCTCCTCGGGGGCACCTGCCGGGCGGTGGTGTTCCACCGCTCCAGCAGGGCGCGGTCGGCGGCGCTGTGCAGCTCCAGGTCGTCGACGGCGCCGTCGACACCGTCGACGAACCGGGTGAGCAGTTCGGCCAGTCGGGCCGCGGCGCGCTCGACGGTGGCGCGGTCGAAGAGCGCGGCGTCGTAGGCGAGGTCGAAGCCGAGCCGGTCCGTGAGGTGGGCGCGCAGGCAGAGCGGGAAGGTGGTGGCGTCCTCGGCGTGCACCTCTTCGACGTGCACGCCCGTCCTGGCAGTGGCGGACTCGTCCACGGGATAGTTCTCGAAGACGACCATGCTGTCGAACAGGGCCTCGCCGGGCGGGACTTCGCTCAGTGCCTGGATGCGGGGCAGCGCGAGGAAGTCGAAGCGGCGGCTGTCACTCTGCTGCTCCTGCAGGCCGCGCAGCCACGGCAGGACACCTCCGGTGGGCACCCGGACGCGGGTCGGCACGGTGTTGATGAACATGCCGACCATGGAGTCGACGCCCGGCAGTTCGGCCGGACGGCCGGAGACGGTGGTGCCGAACACGACGTCACGGCGGCCGCTGTAGCGGGCCAGCAGCAGGGCCCAGGCGCCCTGCACCACGGTGTTGACGGTCAGTCCGCTGCGGGCCGCCGTCTCCCGCAGGCGCCGGGAGAGCTCCTCGTCCAGTGCGTGGTGCACGGCGTCGGCGGACCTGGCCCGGTGCGCCTCGGCGGGGGTGCGGTCGTACGGCAGCGGGGTGCGCGCCGTGAACCCGGCGAGGGCGTCGGCCCAGTACCGGTCGGCGGCCTCCGCGTCCTGGTCGCGCAGCCAGCCGAGGAAGTCGGCGAACGGCCGCCGTACCGGCGGCGCGGCGTCCGCGCCGCCGGTGAGCGCGGCATAGCGCTCGCACACCTCGGTGAGCAGCTGCCCGCTGCTCCAGCCGTCGAGGATCAGGTGGTGCGAGGACCACAGCAGCAGCACCTCGTCGCCGGGCAGGGCGGCCAGGGTGATGCGGGTGAGCGGCGCGCGCGTGAGGTCCATGGCGGCCGCCCGGTCGTCGGCGAGCAACTGGGCGGTGGCACGCGCACGTTGATGAGACGTCAGCTCCCGCCAGTCGAGGTGGGTGACGGGCAGGTCGGCGTGCCGGCGGACCACCTGAACCGGGTGCGGAAGCCCCTGCCAGTGGACGCTCGTGCGCAGGGCCGGGGTGTGGTCGGCGAGCTGCTGCCAGGCCGTGGCGAAGGCCCGTGGATCGGCCACGCCGGAGAGCCGTACCGCCGTCCGGTCGGCGTAGGCGCCCGCCGTGTCGACCAGCCCGTGGAAGAGCATGCCGGACTGCAGCGGTGTGAGGGGCAGGACGTCCGCCACCTGGCGTCCGTCGCCGACGAGCCCGTCCAGCTGTTCCCGGGTGAGTCCGGCGAGCGGGAAGTCCGACGGGGACCGGCCGCCCGCGTCCGGGCGGGCGCAGTGCGCCACGATGTCGCGCAGGGCGGAGCGCATCTCCTCGGCCAGGGACCGCACGGTGGACTCGTCGTAGACGGCCGTGGGGTAGGTCCAGCCGAGTTCGAGCCGCCCGTCCTGGACGACGCCCGTGACGTCCAGGAGGTACGGACGGGGTTCGTCGGGGTCGGTGTCGCGGCCGGCCGGCGGGAGCGCGGCCCGGTACAGGCCGGTGCCCTCGGGGCCGCCCGCGTCCCACCGTCCGTGGTAGTTGAAGCCGACCCGGGGGGCCGGGGTGCCGGTGAGCGGGCTGTCGGGCAGTAGGTGGCGCAGCGCGCCGTGGCTCAGGCCGTGCAGCGGCACGGCGCGCAGCGTCTCCTTCACGGACCGCAGGACGTCTCCCCAGCCGTCCCCGGCGGGCACGGTCAGTGCGAGGGGGAACTCGGCGGTGAACCAGCCGACGGTCCGCGACAGGTCCACGTCCTCGAAGAGGTCCTCGCGCCCGTGCCCCTCCACGCCGACCAGGACCGTGTCGCGTCCGCACCAGTCGGATAGCGTGCGGCCGAGGGCGCTGAGAAGGACGTCGTTGACCTGGGTGCGGTAGACGTCGGGGACCCGGCGCAGCAGTGCGTCGGTCTCCGCCGCGTCCAGCGTCACGGTGACGGTGGCGGCGGTGCCGTACGTGTTGGGTCCGGTGCGGCCCGCGGGCAGCGCGGCCGGGGCGGCGCAGGTGCGGGTCCAGTGGTCCAGGTCGGCGTCCAGTGCGCCCGAGCGGGTGTGCCGCTCCAGCCGGTGCGCCCACTGGCCGTACGTCGTCCCCTCGGCGGGCAGGTCCACGGGCCGGCCCGCCGCGGCGGCGCGCTGCGCGGTCTCCAGGTCGGCGAGCAGGATGCGCCAGGAGACGCCGTCCACCACCAGGTGATGGGCGGTGATCACCAGTTGGGCGGCCCGGCCGGGGCCGCGGTCGAGCAGCAGGACCCGCACGACCCGGCCCTCGGCGGGGTCCAGGGCCGCCTGGGCGGCGTCCGTGGCGCGCTGCGCCTCCGCCTCCACGGCCGGAGCGTCGAGGTGCGCCACGTCGAGGCGGGTGAGGACGCCGTCGGGTGCCTGTGGCAGCACCTCCTGGCGCAGCCCCCCGCCGGTGCGGCGGAACCGGGTGCGCAGTGCCGGGTGGCGGCGGACGAGGGCGTCCACGGCGTGGTGGATCGTCAGCAGGTCGGTGTCCGGCGTCAGTTCTAGGCGCTGGGTCATGGTGAAGCGCAGCGGGTCGCCGGGCCCGCGGCCGTCGAAGTACCAGCGCTGGATGGGCGTGAGAGGTGCCTCGGCGGTCTCGCCGCCGTCCGTCGCGGCGGGCCGCGGGGCCGTGCCGGTGACGCGCAGCGCGAGTTCGGCGACCGTCTGGTGGCGGAAGACGTCCTTGGTGGTGAGGGCCAGGCCCGCCTGGCGGGCGCGGGAGACGATCTGGATGCTGAGGATCGAGTCGCCGCCGAGCGAGAAGAAGTTGTCCCGCGCGCCGACCCGTTCGACGCCGAGGACCTCGGTCCAGATCGCGGCGAGACGCTCCTCGGTGCCGGGGCGGGGTGCCACGTACGGTGTCGTGCCGTCCGGCTGGACCGGCGGGGCGGGCAGGGCCCGCCGGTCGGTCTTGCCGCTGCTGGTACGCGGCAGGCGGGCCAGCGGGACGAATGCCGCGGGCACCATGTGGTCGGGCAGCGTCCGGCGCAGCCGCACCCGCAGTTCGTCGGCGGGCGGGGTGCGGTCCCCGGCGGGTACCAGGTACGCCACGAGCATGCGGCGCCCGCCGTGTTCGCGGGCGGTCACCACGGCCTCGGCGACGTCGGGGTGGTCGAGGAGCGCGGCCTCCACCTCGCCGGGTTCGATGCGGAATCCCCGGATCTTGACCTGCTCGTCGGTCCGGCCCAGGAATTCCAGCAGCCCGTCCGAGTCCCAGCGGGCCCGGTCGCCGGTGCGGTACATCCGCTCCCCCGGCCCGGCGAAGGGGTCGGCCGGGAAGCGTGCGGCGGTCAGGCCGGGCCGGTTCAGGTAGCCGCGGGCCACCTGGGCCCCGGCGAGGTAGAGCTCGCCGGGGGTGCCCGGCGGTACCGGACGCAGGGCGCGGTCGAGCACGTAGGCGCGCAGGTTGCGGCCCGGGCGGCCGATGACGGGACGTTCGGGCCGCTCGGCGCAGCGGCCGTACACGGCGTCGACGGTGCACTCGGTGGGCCCGTACATGTTGTACACGGTGATGCCGAGGGAGCGGTCCGCCGTGCACAGTTCCTGCCAGGCGGCCGGGCCGATCGCCTCGCCGCCCACGAGCAGCAGGCCCGGGTGGTGGCGGCCGGGGGCGAGCAGCCCGGCCGAGAGCAGTTCGCGCAGGAAGGACGGCGTCACGTTGACCAGGTCGAGGCGTCGTTCGGCGACCAGGGCGCAGAACGCCTCGGGGTCGCGTCGGACGTCCTCGTCGACGAGGTGCACCTCCTGGCCGAGGGCGAGCAGCAGGGGGCCCTCCCAGGAGGTGTCGAAGGAGAACGACGCGCTGAGCGCGGCGCGCAGCCGCCGTCCGTCCGCGGTGTGCGGTGCGAGGAGTCCCTCGCGGTGGTCGTGGCAGAGGTTCACCAATTGCCGGTGTTCCACCGCCACCCCCTTGGGGCGGCCGGTGGAGCCGGAGGTGTAGACGACGTAGGCGGCGTTCTCCGGCCGGAGCGGCAGCAGCCGGTCGGCGTCGGTGGGTGCGTGCGCGGGCAGCCGGTCCCAGGGCACCTCGCTCAGGGTGGCGGCCGTCAGGAGGGTGTGCGGCGCGGCGTCCGCGAGGAGGAACGCCACGCGCTCCTCGGGCAGTTCGGGGTCCAGGCAGAGGACGGTGCCGCCGGCCTTGAGGACGGCGAACAGCGCCACGACCAGGTCGCCGGTGCGCGGCAGGCGCACGCCGACGACGCGTTCCGGGCCGACGCCCCGGGCGATCAGGTGGTGCGCGAGCCGGTTGGCGCGGTCGTCGAGGGCGGCGAAGTCCAGCGTGGTGTCCCCGGCCACCAGGGCGGTGGCGTGCGGGGACCGCGCGGCCTGCTCCTCGAAGAGGGCGGTGAAGGTACCGTCCGCCGTCCGGAGCCTCGGGCCCTGCCACTCCTCGACCACCCGGCGGCGTTCGGCGGCGGTCGTCAGCGGCAGTTCGTCCGTCGGCCGGGCGGGGTTCTCGGCGACGGCCTCCAGCAGCATCCGCAGTCGGCGGGCCAGGGCTTCGGCGGTGTCCGCCTCGAACAGGGCGGTGCTGTACTCCAGATGGCCGGTGAGTCCGCCGTCGTGCTCCACGAAGTCGAAGGCGAGGTCGAAGGTGGCGTGCCGGATCGGCGGGGTGACCGCCTCGACGTCGAGTCCCGGCAGGCCGGGCACCTCGGCGCCCAGGTTGTGCAGCGCGACCATGACCTGGAACAGCGGGGTGCGGCTGGTGTCCCGTTCCGGCTGGAGGGCGTCGACCAGGTGCTCGAAGGGCACCTCCTGGTGGGCGAACGCGTCCAGGACCGTGGTGCGCACCTGCTCCAGCAGCGCCCGGAAGGACAGACCGGGGCGGACCCGGTTGCGCAGGACGAGCGTGTTGACGAACATGCCGACCACGTCGTGGAGTTCGGGGCGGTCGCGGCCCGCGGTGACGGTGCCGACGGCGACGTCCTCCTGGTCCGCCCAGCGGGACAGCAGGACGGTGCAGGCCGCCACCAGGGTCATGTAGAGGGTGGCGTCGGCCTCGTGACCCGCCTCGCGGAGCCGGTCCGTCAGGTCCGCCGGGAGGGTGAAGGTCACCAGGGCCCCGTCGCGGCTGCGTACGGCGGGGCGGGGCCGGTCGGTCGGCAGCTCCAGCGGGGTCAGGCCGTCCAACGTCTCCCGCCAGTAACCGAGTTGGCGCTCGGCCTGTTCGGTACGGGAGCGCTGCCAGGCGGCGTAGTCGGTATAGCGCACGGGCAGGACGGGCAGTTCGGGGTGGCGGCCGTCCCGCGCCGCGGCGTACAGCTCGCTCAGGTCCCGGCCGAGGACGCCGACCGACCAGCCGTCGGTGGCGATGTGGTGGACGGCGAGGACGAGGACGTGCTCGTCGTCGGCCGGCCGTGCCAGCCGGGCCCGCAGGAGGGGGCCGGCGGCCAGATCGAAGGGGGTGGCGGCCTCGCGTTCCACGAGGGCGTCCAGGGCCGCCTGCGTCCGGTCGCCCGGGACGCCGGTCAGGTCGTCCACGGACAACTCCACCGGATACGGGGGATGCACGATCTGACGGGGGCGGCCGTCCTGCTCCGCGAACGTGGTGCGCAGCGCTTCGTGCCGGGCGACCAGCCCGTCCAGTGCGGTGCGCAGGGCCGCGGCGTCGAGCCGGCCGCGCAGGCGCAGCACGGACAGCGTCGTGTACTCGGTGCTGCCCGGCTCGAAGCGGTCGAGGAACCACAGGCGCTGCTGCGCGTACGAGAGCGGGGCCGGGGCGTCCGGGTCCTTGACCGGTACGGCGTCGGCGGAGGCCGGGGCGTCCGGGTCCGGGTCGCCCAGGGCGGCGGCCAGCGCCGACAGTCTCGGGTGGGTGAAGAGCAGGCGCGGTGAGACGTCCGCGCTGAACGCGGTGCGCAGCCGGGAGGTCACGCGGACGGCCAGGATCGAGTCGCCGCCGAGGGCGAAGAAGTCGTCCTCGGTGCCCACGTCGTCCGCGTCCAGCACGTCCGTCCAGGCGGCGGCGACCAGGCGTTCGGCGGGCGTGCGGGGCGGGGTGCGGTCGGTGCCGGTGGCGAAGCCGTCGGGGCCGGGGGCGGGCAGGGCGCGCCGGTCGAGCTTGCCGTTCGCGGTCAGCGGCAGTGCCGTCATCGGGACGTAGGCGGCGGGCACCATGTGGGCGGGGAGCAGGCGCTCCAGGTGGGCGCGGAGGTCGGCCGCGGCGGGCGCGGTGGGCTCAGTGCCGCCGCTGCCGACGACATGCGCGACGAGCCGGCGCGTCCCGGAGGTGTCCTCGTGGACGCCCACGGCGGCGGCGCCCACGCCCGGGTGGGTGTGCAGCGCGGCCTCGATCTCGCCGGGCTCGATGCGGTATCCCCGGATCTTCACCTGCTGGTCGGCACGGCCCAGGTATTCCAGGGTCCCGTCGGCCCGGCGGCGGGCGCGGTCGCCGGTGCGGTACATGCGGCTGCCCGGCTCGCCGAACGGGTCGGCGAGGAAGCGGCCGGCGGTCAGACCGGGCCGCCCCAGGTAGCCGCGGGCCAGGCCCTCCCCCGCCACGTACATCTCGCCGACGGCCGCGGGCGCCACGGGGGCCAGGGCGTCGTCGAGCACATGGACGCGCAGATCCGGTATGCCCGTGCCGATGGGGCCCGCCGCGCCGGTGCCGGCGGTCGTGCGGTCCAGCGGGGCGTACGTGACGTGCACGGTGGTCTCGGTGATGCCGTACATGTTGACCAGCCGCGGGGCGGTGTCCGGGTGGCGTTCGTACCAGCCGGCGAGGCGCTCGACGTCCAGCGCCTCGCCGCCGAAGACGACCGTGCGCAGGGCCAGCCGCGCACTGATGTCGGGATGTTCGGCGTCCGCCCGGGCCAGCGGATAGAACGCGGACGGGGTCTGGTTGAGGACGGTGACCCCCTCGTCCGCCAGCAGCCGCAGGAAGTCCTCCGGCGACCTGGCAGTGTCCTCGGGGACGACGACGAGCCGGCCGCCGTGCAGCAGGGCGCCCCACAGCTCCCAGACGGAGAAGTCGAAGGCGTAGGAGTGGAAGAGGGTCCAGACGTCGTGCTCGTCGAAGCCGAACCAGGGGCGGGTGCGGGTGAACAGCCGCACCACGTTGGCGTGCGGGATCACGACCCCCTTGGGGAGGCCGGTGGAACCGGAGGTGTGGATGGCGTAGGCGGGGCTCTCCGGCAGCGGGCGGCGTACCGGGTCGGGACCGGTGTCCGGCCGTCCGCGCAGGTCCGCCAGGACCGCGTCGTCGTCCAGCGACAGCACGGGGACGCCGGTGCCCTCCGCCCGAGCGGCCGTCTCCGTGGTGGTCACCAGGGTCACCGGGGCGGCGTCGCGGAGCAGGTGGGCGACCCGCTCGGCGGGCAGCCGGGGGTCGATCGGCTGATAGGCCGCGCCCGTCTTCAGCACCGCCAGGACCGCGACGACCAGGTCGGTGGAGCGGGGCAGGGCGAGTGCGACGAAACGCTCGGGACCGGCGCCCGCCTCGGCGAGCCGGTGGGCGAGGCGGCCGGCCGCGGCGTCGAGCGCGCGGTAGTCGAGGCTGTCGTCGCCGCAGGTGACGGCCACGGCGTCCGGAGTGCGGGCGGCCTGGGCCTCGAACAGGTCCACCAGGGTCTCGTCCGGGCGGCCGTGCTCGGTGCCGTTGAAGTCGGTGAGCATCCGCCGCCGCTCCTCGGCGGTGGTCCAGGCGAGGTCGCGCAGCGGCCGGTCGGGGTCGTCGGCGACCTCGGACAGCAGCAGGCACAGCCGGCCGCCGAGGGCGCGGACGGTGTCGGCGTCGAACAGGTCCGGGTCGTAGGCCAGGTCGAAGCCGAGCCGTTCGCCCTGGTAGGCGCGGAGCACGAGCGGGTAGTTGGTGGCGTCCTGGGAGGACACGTCCACCAGGCGTACGCCCGAGGTGGCCGAACGCGCCTCGTCGAACGGGTAGTTCTCGAAGGCGACCATGCTGTGGAAGAGGGGCGCTCCGGACGGCACGTCGCTCAGCGCGGTCAGCTCGGCCAGGGACACCGCCGCGAAGCGCCGTGACTCGGCCTGGGCCTCCTGCAGTTCGCGCAGCCACGCGGTCGCCGTGCGGTGGCCGTCGACACGGACCCGGGTGGGCAGCGTGTTGATGAACATGCCGACCATCGACTCCACGCCGGGCAGGTCGTCCGGGCGCCCGGACACCGTGGTGCCGAACACCACGTCCGGTTCCGCGCCGTAGCGGGAGAGCAGCAGGCCCCATGCGCCCTGCACGACCGTGTTGACGGTGAGGCCGGCGTCCCGGGCGGTCCGCGCGAGGCGGGCGGAGTCCCCGTCGGTGAGCCCGGTCGTGTGGACGCCCGCCGACCGGGTCCGGTGCGCGTCGCGCAGCGGGCGGTCGGCCGGCAGCGGCGTCGGGGTGGCGAAGCCGCTCAGGATGTCGCGCCAGTGCGCCTTTGCCGCGTCGGCGTCCTGGTCGGCCAGCCAGCGCACGTAGTCGCCGAAGGGCCTGCGCACGGGCGGGCTCGGCTCGCTTCCGGCGGTGAGCGCCGCGTACTCCTCGAACACCTCGGTGAGCACCTGGGCGAGGCTCCAGCCGTCCAGGACCAGGTGGTGCGAGGTCCACAGCAGCTGCAGCCGCGCGTCGGGCAGCCGGATCAGGGTCAGGCGCATCAGCGGTGCCGTGCCCAGGTCGATGCCGCGTGCCAGGTCCTCGGAGCGGAGCCGGGCGAAGCGTTCGTCGCGCTCCCGCGGGTCCACGTCCCGCCAGTCGTGGTGGGTGACCGGCACGCGGACGTCCCGGTGCACGACCTGGAGCGGCCGCGGCACGTTCTCCCACACCACCGAGGTCCGCAGCGCGGGTGTGCGGTCGGTCACGCGCTGCCAGGCCAGGGCGAGGGCGTGCGGGTCGGCGACTCCCTCCAGCAGGAGGGCGGCCTGGTCCACGTACACGTCGTCGGCGCCGCCGACCAGGCGGTGGAAGAGCATGCCCTCCTGCAGCGGGGTGAGCGGCAGGAGGTCCTCCACGCCCCGGCCGTTGCCGGCCAGCCGGTCGACGGCGGCCTGGTCCAGGCCCGCCAGGGGGTAGTCGGACGGGGTGCGGCCGCCCGCGTCCGGACGGGCGCAGTGCTCGGTGATCGCGGTCAGCGCGCCGACCAGCTGGTCCGCCAGGCTCCGGACGGTGTCCTCGTCGTGCACCTGGTCGCTGTAGTGCCAGGTGATCTCCAGTTCTCCGTCGGCGACGACGGCGGAGACGTCCAGGAGGTGGTCCAGGGGCTGGTCGGGTGCCATGTCCCGACCGGGCACCTCGCCGGCGGCAGGGACGAAGTCCCGCCCGTCGGAGGCCTCCCACTGCCCGTGGTAGTTGAAGCACACCTGCGGAAGCGGCAGTTCGCGCAGTGCGGCGGCCGCGGGGTCGGGGGAACCGAGGCGGGCCAGCGCCTCGTGGCTCAGGCCGCGCCGGGGCACCGCGCGCAGCCGCTCCTTCACCGCCTTCAGCGTGGCGGCCCAGTCCGGTGCGGCGGGCGGTCCGGCCGGGGTGAGGGTGACGGGGTACTGGGAGGTGAACCAGCCGACCGTCCGCGACACGTCCAGCGCGTCACCGAGGTCCTCGCGGCCGTGGCCCTCCAGGGCCACGGTGACCCGCTCGGTGCCCGCCCAGTCGGCGAGGACCCGGCCGAGGGCGCTGAGCAGTACGTCGTTGACCTGGGTGCGGTAGACACCGGGCACCCGGCGCAGCAGCGCCCCGGTGGTGCCGGCGTCCACCCGCGTGCGGACGGTGCGCACCGAGCCGGCGAGGGGGACGGCGGGGTGGTCGACCGGCAGCGGGGTGCGCGGCTCGCGTGCCTCGGCCGTCCAGTACGCGAGGTCGTCGTCGAGGTCACCGGCCCGCACACGTCGGGACAGTTGGGTGGCCCATGCGGTGAACGGCGTCGTGGGGGTGGGCAGTTGTATCGGCTCACCCGCGCGGGCCTGCCGGTAGGCCTGCGTCAGGTCGGCGAGCAGGATGCGCCAGGAGACGCTGTCCACCGCGAGGTGATGTGCCGTCAGGAACAGCTGGGGGCGCACGCCGGACGGGTGCTCCAGCAGGGCCGCGCGCAGCAGGGCTCCGGTGGCCGGGTCCAGGGCGTCGCGCGCGGCGTCGGCCGCCTCGGCCACCGCCGCCGAGAGGGCCGCGCCGTCGAGCGCGGTGAGGTCGTGGCGGGTGAGCAGCCCGGCCGCCGGTCCCGCGCCGGGGTGCTGCCGCCAGGTGTCGCCGCTGCGGGCGAACCGGGTCCGCAGCGCCGGGTGGTGGGCGGCCACCGCCTCGACGGCCCGGGACAGTGCCGGGACGTCCAGGTCCTGCGGCAGGTCGAGCAGCATCGACATGCCGAACCGTCGCAGCGGACCGTGCGTGGCGAAGAACCACTCCTGTACGGGGGTCAGCGGCGCGGGCCCGTCGTCGTGCGGCGAGCGGGGTGCGGGCACCGCGGGGGCACGCCCGGAGGCGGCGGCGGCCAGGTCGGCGACAGTCTGGTGGCGGAAGACGTCGCGGGACGTGAGGTGCACGCCGGCCGCGCGGGCGCGGGAGACGACCTGGATGCTGAGGATGGAGTCGCCGCCGAGTTCGAAGAAGTTGTCGTCGGCGCCTACGGCGGCCACGCCCAGGACGTCCGACCAGATGCCGGCCAGCGTCTCCTCGGCGGGGGTGCGCGGGGCGGTGAACTCCCGTTCGCGCGGGGCGGTGTCGAGGTCGGGGGCGGGCAGTGCGCGCCGGTCCAGTTTGCCGCTGGTGGTCAGCGGCAGCGTGTCGAGGAGGGTGAAGGAGGACGGGACCATGTGGTCGGGCAGGACCCGTCGGCAGGCCGCGCGCAGCTCGGAGGCGGTGGGCCGCGCGGCGCCGGGGGCCGGCACGACGTAGGCGGCCAGTCGGGTGTGGCCGTGCGTGTCGGCCACCGCGACGACCGCGGCGGCGGTGACCTCGGGCAGGTCGAGCAGTGCCGCCTCGATCTCACCGGGCTCGATGCGGTGGCCGCGCACCTTGACCTGGTCGTCGGCGCGCCCGAGGTAGTCCAGGCGTCCGTCGGCGGTCCAGCGGGCCAGGTCGCCGGTGCGGTACATCCGGCCGCCGGGCGCCCCGAAGGGGTCGGCGAGGAAGCGTGCGGCGGTCAGGCCGGGGCGGTACGCGTAGCCGCGGGCCACCTGCTCCCCCGCCAGGTACAGCTCGCCGCCGACTCCGGGCGGTACGGGCCTCAGCCGGTCGTCGAGGACGTAGGCCCGTACGTTGGGCAGCGGCCGGCCGACCAGGGGCCGGTCGTCGCCGTCGATGCGGCAGGCCAGGGCGTCGACCGTGCATTCGGTGGGGCCGTAGAAGTTGTACGCGGCGATGTCGTGGTGGGCGGCTAGCTCGCGCCAGAGCCCGGGGCCGACGGCCTCGCCGCCCAGCATCAGCACCCGGGGACGGTGCCGCGGGTCGGTGAGCAGCCCCGCGGGCAGCAATTGCCGCAGATACGACGGGGTGAGGTCGAGGAAGTCCACGCGGTGCTCGACGACGTACTCGACGAGGGCGGCGGGATCGAGCCGGGTGGCTTCGTCGACCAGGTGCAGCGGGTGGCCGTCGGCCATCAGCAGCACGCCCTCCAGCGAGGTGTCGAAGGAGAACGACGCGGTCAGTGCCACCCGCAGCGGACCGCCGCCGGCCTCGGCGACGAAGCCTTCCCGGTGGCCGGCCAGCAGGTTCGCCAGCGAGCGGTGCGAGACGGCGACGCCCTTGGGGCGGCCGGTGGAACCGGACGTGTGGATGACGTACGCGGTGTGGTCCGGGTCGAGCGGAGCGCGCCGGTCGGTGTCGGTGGGGTCCGTGTCGGGGGCGGTGCGGGGCACCTCCCGGAGTGCGTCCTCGTCCAGCACCAGGGCCGGCCGCGCGTCCTGCAACAGGAACCGGACGCGTTCGTCGGGCAGGTCGAGGCCGACGGGCAGGTAGCCGGCGCCGGACTTCCACACGGCGAGGATCGCGACGATCATGTCGGCGGTGCGCGGCAGGCGCAGCGCGACCAGTCGTTCGGGTCCGGCGCCCCGGGCGATGAGGTGGTGGGCGAGGCGGTTGGCGCGGGCGTTGAGTGCCGCGTAGTCCAGCCGGGTGTCCCCGGCGACCAGCGCGGTGGCGTGCGGGGTGCGGGCCGCCTGCCGCTGGAAGAGCTCCGGGTGGGTGGCGGCCGGGACCGGCAGGGCGGTGGCGTTCCAGTCGCCGGTCACCCTCCGCGTCTCGCGCGGCGAGAGCAGCGGCACCGTGCCCAGCGGCCGGTCGGGCTCGGTGGCGGCGCCGGTCAGTGTCCGCAGCAGCTGGTCCCCCATCCGCTCGGCCGTGACCGCGTCGAAGAGGTCGGTGCGGTACTCCAGCAGGCAGCGCAGGCCGTCCCCGTCGGGCACGAACTCCACGCTGAGGTCGAAGGTGGCCGACTGCCGCTCCACACCGACCGGCGAGGTCGTGAGGCCGTGCGGGGCGGGTGCCTCGGGCGGGGACGGGTGCAGCAGGACCATGACGTCGAACAGCGGGTTGCGGCCCGCCTCCCGGACCGCTCCCACCGCCTCCACCAGCCGCTCGAAGGGCGTGTCGCCGTGCGCGAAGGCGTCGTTGACGGTCCGCGCGGCGGCCGCCAGCAGCGAGCGGAAGGATCCGCCGGTGTCCACGGGGGTGCGCAGGACGACGGTGTTGGCGAAGAAGCCGACGGCCCGTTCCAGTTCGGTGCGGGAGCGCCCGGGGGTCAGGGAGCCGACCGTGATGTCGTCCTGGCCGGACCAGCGCGCCAGCAGTGCCTGGCAGGCGGCGGTCAGCGCGGTGAACAGGGTGGTGTGCTGCTCGGCCGCGAGGCCCCGCAGCCCCGCGGTGACGTCGGCCGGTACGGAGAAGGAGTGGACCGCGCCGGCGCCGGACTCCGCCCCGCGACGCGGCCGGTCCAGCGGCAGCCCGGGGGGCAGCGCCCCGGACAGCGCGTCTTTCCAGTAGGCGAGTTGCCGTTCCATCGGCGGCCCGGACAGCTGCTCGCGCTGCCACACGGCGAAGTCCGGGTACTGCGTCGCGACCGGAGGCAGATCCACCGCGGCGCCCCGGGCCAGCGCGTCGTAGGCGGTGCACAGTTCCTCCAGCAGGACGCCCATCGACCAGCCGTCGGTCACGATGTGATGGGCCGTCAGCAGCAGCACGTGCGAGCCGGACGGCTCGCTGAGCAGCAGGGCGCGCAGCAGCGGTCCGGTGTTCAGGTCGAAGGGGCGCGCGTACTCGGCCCGCAGCGCCGCCTCCAGGTCGTCGGCCCGGTCCGCCGCCTCTCCCGCGCCGTCGGCGTGCCCGCCGTCCGCCGCCAGGTCCCGGACCGGCAGGGGTACGGGGGAGGGCGGGCGGACGGACTGCGCCGGGCGTCCGTCGATCTCCTGGAACGTGGTGCGCAGCGCCTCGTGACGGGCGACGACGGTGTCCAGGGCGCGGGAGAGCGCGGCCCGGTCCAGCGGGCCGGTGAGCCGCAGCGCGACGGCGCTGTTGTAGCGGGCGTCGCCCGGTTGCAGCCGGTCCAGGAACCACAGCCGCTGCTGGGCGAAGGACAGGGGCAGCGGCCTGGTGCGGTCCGCGTGGGGGATGGACTGCCGGACGGGCGTGCCCGGAGCGCCGGCGGCCCGTCCGGCCAGCCTGCGGCGGAGCGCCTCCTGGAGGTCCTGGGGCAGTGCCTCGGCGCGGTTTCGCTTCGAAGACGTCATGGTCGTCCGGTCCTCACCGTTCTTCGTCGTGGTCGCTGTCGCCGCGCACGGCGTCCTCGAGTTCGCTCAGCACCTGTTCCTCGACCAGGTCGGCCAGCGCGGCGACGGTGCGGGTGACCAGCACGTCGCGGGGGGTGAGGGTCACCCCGAAGGCGTCGTTGGCGCGCGAGGAGATGAGCAGGGCGCGCAGGGAGTCGCCGCCCAGGGAGAAGTAGTCGTCCTCCGCGCCCACCGCGGTGTGCAGGGCCTCTTCCCAGATGGCGGCCAGCGCCTCCTCTGTGGGGGTGCGGGGGGCGACGTGCCCCGGTGCCTCCCGCGCGTCCGGTGCGGGCGCGGGCAGGGCGGCCCGGTCGGTCTTGCCGTTCTCGGTGAGCGGGAAGCGCTCCATCACCACGAACGCCGCGGGGATCATGTGCCCGGGCAGGGTGCGGGCGGCCGAGGCCCTCAGCTCGGCGGCCGTGGGCGGCTCGGCGGCCGTGGGCGGCTCGCCGCCGGGTGCGGCGAGCAGGTGGGCCACCAGGCGCGGCAGCCCCGGCTCGTCCTCCCGCACGGTCACCACGGCGTCCAGCACGGCCGGGTGCCGCACCAGGGCCTGTTCGACCTCGCCCGCCTCGATACGGTGCCCGCGGAGCTTGAGCTGGTGGTCGGTGCGGCCCAGGTAGTGCAGCTCGCCGCGGGCGTCACGCCGCACCAGGTCCCCCGTGCGGTACATGCGGGCGCCGGGCGGGCCGAACGGGTCCGCCGTGAAGCGGGCCGCGGTCGCACCGGGACGGTTCAGGTACCCGCGGGCCAACGCCGGGCCGCTCAACCAGAGTTCACCCGCGACACCGTGCGGGACCGGACGCAGCCGCGCGTCCAGGACGTGGGCGCGCGTCGCCGGCAGGGAGCGTCCGATGGGGGGCGCGGTGCCGTCCGGTTCCAGCGGCGCCGACCAGGTGGCGACGACCGTGGCCTCGGTGGGCCCGTAGGAGTTGATCATCCGGTGGTGCGGTGCCCAGCGGGCGACCAGCTCCGCGCCGCAGGTGTCGGCGCCGACCGTGAGGGTCCGCAGGTCCGGCAGGGTGCCCGGGGTGTCCGGCGGGAGGGTGGCCAGCGCGGCCGGCGGCAGCAGTGTGTGGGTGATCCGGGCGCCGCGCAGCACGTCCGCGAGCTCCGCACCGAGCAGCGGTCCCGGCGGAGGTACGACGAGGCAGGCGCCGTTCGGCAGCGACATGCACAGCTCCAGGACGGAGGCGTCGAAGCTGGGTGTGGCGAACGCCAGGACGCGGTCCCCGGGGCCTGTCTGGTAGTGCTCGGCCTCGGCGGCGGCGAAGGCGGCCAGACCCCGGTGGGTGACGACGACGCCCTTGGGCGTGCCGGTGGAGCCCGATGTGTAGATGACGTAGGCCGCGTCGTCCAGGTCGAGCGGGCGGGCGCGGTCGGCGTCGGTGGGCCGGTGCTCCGGGCTTCCGTCCGGCGCGGCCCGGAGCAGCCCGGTGACCTCCGCCGCGTCGAGGGTGAGGGCGGGCTCTGCGTCGCGCAGCATCAGCGCGACCCGTTCGGCGGGGTAGCCCGGGTCGACGGGCAGGAACGCCGCGCCGGTCTTGGCGACCGCGAGTTGGGCGAGGACCATCTCCGCGGAGCGCGGCAGCACCAGGGCGACGAGGTCACCCGGGCCGGCGCCGCGGCCGATGAGGCGGTGCGCCAGTCGGTTCGCCAGGTCCTCCACCTCGGCGAAGGACAGCCGCAGTCCGGGTGCGTCGAGCGCCGGTGCCGTCGGTGACCGGTCCACCCCGGCCTCGATCAGATCGGGCAGGGTCACCGGGGCCGCCGGTGGCGACTCGGGACGTGCGGGCGGATCGAGCAGTCGGGCCCGTTCCTCGGGCGGCAGCACGTCCAGCGCGTCGAGGCGGGCACCGTCCGCGGAGGCGGCCAGGGCACGGAGGGTGTGCAGCAGCCGGGCGGCCAGCGACCGCGCCGTGGCCTCCTCGAAGTACCTGGGGTCGTAGCCGAGTTCGACGCCCAGTCGGTCGCCGGGGGAAATGACCACGGTGAGCGGGTAGTTGGTGGCCTCCCGCGCGTCCAGGTCCCGCACCCGCACGCCGTGGGCGCCCGCCGTCGCGTCGCCCACGGGATAGTTCTCGAAGACCAGCAGGCTGTCGAAGAGCGGCGTTCCCGCAGGCACTCCGCTGAACTCATGCAGGTCCGTCAGCGGGGTGTGGTCGAAGCGGCGGTCCTCGGCGCGGGCCGTCTGCATCTCGCGCAGCCAGGCGTCGCAGGGCGCGTCCTCGTCCACGGTGACGCGTGCGGGCAGGGTGGTGATGAAGAGGCCGGTGATGGTGTCGGCGCCCGGCAGGTCGGCGGGCCGTCCGGAGACGGTGGTGCCGAAGCACACCTCCCGTTCACCGCTCCATCGCGCGAGCAGCAGCGCCCAGGCGCCCTGCACCAGGGTGTTGAGGGTGAGGCGGTGACGGCGGGCGAAATCCTGCAGCCGCCGGGTGTCGGCCGGTTCGAGGCCCTGGGACAGCCAGGTGCCGGAGCGGGCCGGGGAGCCGGGTGCGGGCCGGTGGTCGTAGGGCAGGGGTGTGGGGGCGGTGAGATCCGCGAGGGCCTTCCGCCAGTGGTTCTCGGCCCCGGTCGCGTCCCGGGCGGCGAGCCAGGCGGCGTAGTCGGCGAACGGCCGCCGCTGCGGCAGGCGCGGTTCGTCGCCCCGGGCGAGCGCGGCATGGCACGCCACGACATCGGACAGCACGTGGAAGACGCTCCAGCCGTCCAGCAGCACGTGGTGGAACGTCCACACCACGCGCACCTCGTCCGGGCCGAGCCGGATCAGGGCGACGCGCAGCAGCGGCGCCCGGTCCAGGGCGATGCCGCGCGCCTTGTCCTCGGCCAGCAGCCGCTCCAGCTCCGCCGTCCGCCGCTCGGACGGCAGGGTGCTCCAGTCGTGCTCGGTGACGGGCAGCGGGGCGTCGCGGTGGACCGTCTGGAGCGGCACGGCGGCGTCGAGAACGACCGCGCTGCGCAGCACGGGGGTGCGGTCGACGACGTGCTGCCAGGCGGCCGCCAGTGCGCCGGTGTCGCGCACGCCGTCGAGCACGAAGGTGATCTGCTCGACGTACAGCCCCTCCCCCGGTTCGTCCATCGCGTGCACGACCATGCCGGTCTGGGTGTGGGTGAGGGGGTAGGCGTCCTCGATCCCGCGGCCGGTGCCGACCAGCCGGTCGACGGCCGCCTGGTCCAGCGGAGCCAGCGGGAAGTCGGCGGGGGTGCGGCCCCCCGCATCGGGCCGGGCGCAGTGCCGCACGATGGCGCGCAGTTCGCCGGTCAGTTCGGCGGCCAGCCGCTCGACGGTGTCGCGGCGGTGGATCCCACGCGAGTAGGCCCAGGTGAACTCCAGTCGTTTGTCGACGACTCGACCCATCACGTCGAGGAGGTGGGGCCGTTCCGCGGACGGGTCCATGCCGCCCGCGAGTCCGCCCCAGGGTGCCCGCAGGAGACCGTCCGGGGACGCGTTCCAGTCCTGCTGCCCGAGGTAGTTGAAGCCGACCTGCGGCAGCGGTGGGAGCTGTTCACCCGCGGTGGGGTGCAGGTGTCGCAGGGCGCCGTAGCCCAGTCCGCGCCGGGGTACGGCCCGCAGGCCCTCCTTGACCGACTTGAGGGCGGTCCCGGTGTCCGCGTCCCGGGGCACGTCGAGGGCGACGGGGAACACGGTGGTGAACCAGCCGACGGTACGGGCGAGATCGACGTCGTCGAACAACTCCTCACGGCCGTGGCCCTCCAGCGTCACCGCCACCCGGTCCCGTCCGGTCCAGCGGGTCAGGACCCGGCCGAGGGCGCACAGCAGCACGTCGTCGACGCGGGTGCGGTACACGTCCGGTACGTCCTGCAGAAGGCGCCGGGTCTCCTCGCCGTCCAGCGCGACCGTCAGCGTCTCCTCGCAGCCGACCGTGTTCGCTCCGGAGAGGTCGGCCGGAAGGGCGCCCCGGGTGTCCAGGGCCCGCCAGTGGGCGAGTTCGTCGTCGAAGCCGCCGGCCGCGGTGTGCGCGGCGAGCCGCTCGGACCACGAGCGGTAGGAGGTGGTCTTCGGTCCGAGGTCCGGACGCCGCCCGGCGCGCAGTGACCGGTACGCGGCTTCGAGGTCCTCCAGGATGACCCGCCACGAGACCGCGTCGACCACCAGGTGGTGGGCGCTCAGCAGCAGCACCGGACGCCGGCCGTCGCCGGGGCGGCACAGGGCGCCCCTGAACAGCGGGCCGGAGGTCAGGTCGAAGCCGGTGCCGAGCAGGGCGGCGCGCTCGCGCAGTGCGGCGTCGGTGTCGGTGCCCTCGGGGAGTTCGTGCACCTCCAGGTGCGCTGCCGCGCCGGGTGCGGTGCCGTACTGGCGGTGGCGTCCGTCGCCGGTCCGCTCGAACCGCAGGCGCAGCGCGTCGTGGTGGGCGAGGACGGCGGTGAGGGCGGCGCGCAGCGCCGTCTCGTCGGTGTCGTCGGCGATCCGGAAGGCGACCGACTGCGTGAAGTGCGCCGGGTCGCCGGTGAGGGTGTCGAGCAGCCAGTGCTGGACCGGCGTGAGCGGCACCTCGCCGACGACGGGGCCCTGTTCGGCCGACGACACCGGGGCGGGCAGTTCCTCGGCGGCGACGGCCAGTTCGGCCACGGTCTGGTGCTGGAACAGGTGCCGCGGGGTCAGGGCGAGGCCGGCCCGGCGGGCGGCGGAGACGATCTGGATGCCGAGGATCGAGTCACCGCCCAGTGCGAAGTAGTTGTCCTGCGCCCCCACTTGCGGCACGCCGAGCACCTCGGACCAGATCGCGGCGAGTGTCCGCTCGGTGCCGGTGCGCGGCGGGCGGCCGTCCTCGGACGCGGGGGCGGCCCACACGGGGGCGGGCAGCGCCCTGCGGTCCAGCTTGCCGGTGGCGCCGAGCGGCAGCCGCTCCAGCGGCACCACGGCCGCCGGTACCAGATGGCCGGGGAGCGAGCGGGCGAGGAAGTCGCGCAGCGCGGCGGGGTCGGGTGCGTCGGCGCCCGCGGGGACGGCGTAGCCCACCAGCCGCCGGTGGCCGTCGTGTTCCACCACCCGCGCGGCGGCCGCGGCCACCAGCGGGTGCTGGGCCAGGGCGGCCTCGACCTCGCCCAGTTCGATGCGGAATCCCCGGACCTTCACCTGGTCGTCCGTCCGGCCGAGGTACAGCAGGTCGCCCTGCGCGGTCCACCGCACCAGGTCGCCGGTGCGGTACATGCGGCTGCCGGGCGGTCCGTAGGGGTCGGCCAGGAAGCGGGAGGCGGTCAGGCCGGGCCGGCCCAGGTAGCCGCGGGCCACGCCCGTCCCGGCGAGGTACAGCTCGCCAGGAGCCCCGGAGGGCACCGGGCGAAGGCGGCCGTCCAGGACGTAGGCGCGGGCGCCGCCGACGGGCCGGCCGATCGCCGGGACCCGGTCGGGTTCCGCCGGGTCGCAGGTGAAGGCCGTAGCGTACACGGTGGCCTCGGTGGGCCCGTAGATGTTCATCACCCGGCAGCCGGGGACCGCGGCCCGGACCTGCTGCACGGTGCGGACGGGCAGTGCCTCTCCGGCGAGGACGACGGTGTCCGCGGTGACGTCGACGGTGTCCTCGGCCAGCAGCCGGCCGAGCGCGGAGGGCACGGCGCTGAGGAGGCCCGCGGTCCACGGCCGGTCGCGCTCGGCGAGGGCCAGCAGGTCGCGGACGATCTCGACGCAGCCTCCGGCGAGCAGCGGGGAGAAGATCTCGAACACCGACACGTCGAAGTTGAGCGAGGTGGAGGCCACCACGTGGGCGAGCCCCCGGCCGGCGAACTCGGCGGCGGCCCAGTCGGTCAGCGCCACCACCGAGGCGTGGGCGACCACGACTCCCTTGGGGCGGCCCGTCGAGCCGGAGGTGTGGATGACGTAGGCGGGGTGGCCCGGCAGCAGGGTGCCGCGCCGTTCGGCGTCGCCGAGGTCGGCGCCGGATCCGGCGGCCAGGCGGGCGGCGCAGTCGGGATCGTCCAGGGCGATCCGCGCGAAGGGCCCGTCCGGGAGCCGGCCGGAGGTCTCGGCGCTCGTCACCACCGCGTCGGGGCGCACGTCGTCGAAGAGGAAGGCGATGCGCTCGGCGGGGTGGCCGGGATCGACGGGGAGGTAGGCGGCGCCGCTCTTGAGCACCGCCAGGAGGGCGACGACCAGGTCGGCGCCGCGGGGCAGGGCCAGGGCGACGAACCGCTCCGGGCCGGCGCCCGCGTCGACGAGCAGCCTGGCCAGCCGGTTGGCCCGCTCGTTGAGCTGCCGGTAGCTGAGGCACTCCGCGCCCGCCAGCACCGCCGGTGCGTCCGGGGTGCGTGCGGCCTGCTCCTGGAACACCTCGGGCAGGGTCCGCCGCGGCGTCCGCGCGACCGGTCCGCCCAGCCGGTCGAGGAGGCGGCGGCCCTGCTCGGGGGCGACCAGCGGCAGGTCGGCCAGGCGCCGGCCGGGGTCGGCGGCCATCTCGGTCAGGAGTGTGCGCAGGCTCCCTCCGAGCCCCTCGACCGTCGTGCGGTCGAAGGCCTGCGGGTCGTAGTCCAGGGCGACCGCGAGCGTGTCTCCGGGGGCGACCACCACACTGAGGGGGTAGTTGGTCGGCTCCAGGTCGCGTTCCTGCTCCATGGCCAGTCCGTGCCGGGACAGGGCGTCGCCGTCGAAGGGGTAGT
Organism: Streptomyces sp. NPDC026417; assembly: GCF_055567695.1. Classification (NCBI taxonomy): domain Bacteria; kingdom Bacillati; phylum Actinomycetota; class Actinomycetes; order Kitasatosporales; family Streptomycetaceae; genus Streptomyces; species Streptomyces sp. NPDC026417. The sequence continues at coordinate 291,003 of NZ_JBVHPY010000006.1, read as the reverse complement.
TCTCGAAGACGACGATGCTGTCGAACAGCGTGGTGCCGCCGGGGACCTCGCTCCAGCTCTGCAGTTGGGCGAGGGAGACGAACTCGTGGCGCCGGGCCTCCGACTGCGCGGCCTGGAGCTCGCACAGCCACTCCACCAGAGGCCTGCCTCCGTCGATGCGCGCGCGGGTGGGCAGCGTGTTGATGAACACCCCGACCATGGAGGTCACACCGGGCAGCTCGGCGGGGCGGCCGGACACCGTCGTCCCGAACACCACGTCGTCCCCGCCGCCGTAGCGGGACAGCAGCAGCGCCCAGGCTCCCTGGAGCATCGTGTTGACCGTGAGCCCCGCCCGCTGCGCGGTCTCGCGCAGCTCCGCCGACACGCCCGCGTCGAGCGTCACCCGCACCGAGCCCGACGAGGAGGCGCCGTGGGTCTCGGCCGGCCGCCGGTCGCGCGGCAGTTCGGTGGGGACGGAGAAGCCGGCCAGTGCCTCGCGCCAGTACCGTTCCGCGGCCTCGGTGTCCTGCCGGGCCAGCCAGCCCAGGTAGTCGCCGAAGGGCGCGCGGTCGGGGAGCTGCGGCCGGCGCCCGGCCGTCAGCGCCGCGTACCGCTCACACACCTCGTCGAACACCTGGGCGGCGCTCCAGCCGTCGAGCAGCACGTGGTGGAAGGTCCACACCATCCGCACCCGGTCGGACGACAGCCGGATCAGCGCCAGCCGCATCAGCGGCGCCGCGGCCAGGTCCACACCGGCCCGGCGGTCCTCGGCGAGCATGCGGTCGAGTTCCCGCTCGCACCGCTCGGCGGGCCATTCCGACCAGTCGTGGTGGGTGATCGGCACCTCGGCCCGGTGCTGCACGAGCTGGAGGGGCTCGGGCGTCTCCTGCCACACCAGCCGGGTGCGCAGCATCGGGTTGGCGTCCGCGGTCCCCTGCCACGCCGCGGCGAACGCGTGCGGATCGGAGACGCCGGACAGCACCAGCTGCACCTGGTTGACATAGGTGCGGGCGTCCGTGTCCAGCAGGCTGTGGAACAGCATGCCGGCCTGCATCGGCGTCAGCGGGTACAGATCGGCGACCTCGCGCCCGTCGCCCACGACCCGGTCCACCGCCGCCTGGTCGAGACGGGCCAGCGGGAAGTCCGACGGCGTGCGCCCGCCCGCCTCCGGTCGTGCGCAGTGGGCGACCAGGTCCTCCAGCGCCTGCCGCATCCGCTCCGCCAGCCCGGTGACCGTCTCCTCGCGGTGCAGGCCCGCGCTGTAGTGCCAGGTGAGCTCCAGTTCGTCGTCCGCCACCCGGGCCACCACGTCGAGCAGGTGCGGGCGCACGGACTCGGGGGCCTCCGCGCCGTCCAGGCCCTCGGGCACCGAGCGGACGAGCACGCCGTCGCGGGCGGACCAGTCGAACCGGCCCAGGTAGTTGAAGCTCACGCCGGGCATGGGCGCGTCCCGGAGACCCTCGTATCGCGCCAGGTACCGCAGCGCGCCATGGCCGAGGCCCCGTTCCGGCACCGCCCGCACCTGCTCCTTGACGGACTTCAGGGCGCTGCCCCAGTCCCCGTCCGGCACGTCGAGGGCGACCGGGAACAGGGTGGTGAACCAGCCGACGGTACGGGACAGGTCGACGTCGTCGAAGAGCTGGTCCTCGCGGCCGTGTCCTTCGAGATCGACGGCGACGGTGCGCCGGCCCGTCCAGTCGGCGAGCAAACCGGCCAGGGCGGTCAGCAGGACGTCGTCGATGCGCGTGCGGTAGACGCCCGGCACCTTCCGCAGCAGGTCGCCGGTGCGCTGCCGGTCGAGGCGGACGGTCACCGCGCGCACCTCGGCCGTCGTGTTGCCGCCGTCGCCGTCCACGGGGAGCGGTGCCGCGCAGTGCCGCGCCACCGCCTCCCAGTGGGCACGCTGCGCGGCGAAGCCGCCCTCGTCGGTGTGCGTGCGCAGCCGGCGCGCCCATTCCCGGACGGACGTGGTGCGGTCCGGCAGTCGTACCGGCTCCCCGGCGAGGGCCTGCCGGTAGGCGGTCTCCAGGTCCTCCAGGAGGACGCGCCAGGAGACGCCGTCGACGACCAGGTGGTGCACGGTCAGCAGGAGCCGGTCGGAGCGGGTCGCCGGATCGGTCCCGGGGCGTGCGGCGGGGACCCCGGTGAAGAGCCGGGCGGCGAGCAGCGGACCGGTGTCGAGGCGGAAGGAGGCGTGCGCCTCGGCCGTGACACGGGCCTCGGTCTCCTCGGCCTCGGCGGTGTCCGCACCGCCCAGGTCGCAGACCCGCAGCAGCTCCGGTGCCGCCGCGTCCGGGGAGGCGCAGTCCTGGTGCCAGGAGCCGTCGTCCCGGGGAGTGAAGCGGGAGCGCAGGGCGTCGTGGTGGGCCCACAGGGCCGCCAGGGCACGGCGCAGGGCGTCCGGGTCGACGTCGGCCGTCCGCACCGAGACGGACTGGTTGAAGAACTCCGGGCGTCGGGGCGCGGCGTCGAGGAACCAGTGCTGGATGGGTGTGAGGGCGACCTCGCCGCTCACCGGCGCCGTGCCCGCGACGGGGGCGGCGGTTCCGGTGGCGGCGGCCAGGGTGGCCACCGTGGGATGCCGGAACAGGTCCCGGGGCGTCAGCGCGAGTCCTGCGGCACGGGCCCGCGAGACGACCTGGATGCTGAGGATCGAGTCCCCGCCCAGCATGAAGAAGTTGTCGTCGGCGCCGACGCGTTCGACGCCGAGCAGCTCCGCCCAGATCGCGGCGAGGGCCTGTTCGGTGCCGGGGCGCGGTGTGCGGTACGCGGTGTCGCCGGCCGCCGACCAGTCGGGGGCGGGCAGGCGCCGCCGGTCCACCTTGCCGTTGGCCGTCACGGGCAGCTCGGCCACCGTGACGAACGCGGCCGGCAGCATGTAGTCGGGCAGACCGGCCGACAGGTGGGCGCGCAGCTCGGTGGCGGGCGGTACGGCCGTGGCCGGGGCGGGGACGAGGTGGGCGGCCAGCCGCTTGCGGCCGGCGTCCTCGTACACCGAGACGACCGCCTCCGCGATCGCCGGGTGGGCGGTCAGCCGGGCCTCGATCTCGGCGGGTTCCACCCGGAAGCCGCGGATCTTGATCTGGTCGTCCGCGCGTCCCACGAAGTGGAGTTCGCCGTCCGCGCTCCAGCGCACGATGTCGCCGGTACGGTACATGCGGCCGCCTGCGGGGCCGAAGGGGTCGGCGAGGTAGCGCGCGGCGGTCGCCCCCGGGCGCCGGGCGTAACCCCGGGCCAGGCCGGCACCGGCCACGTACAACTCGCCCGGTATGCCCGGTGGTTGCGGCTGGAGAGCGTCGTCCAGGACGTACACCCGGGTGTTGTCCAGCGGGCGTCCGATGGGCAGCACGGGAGGCAGCGGATCGCCGGAGCGGAAGACGCGCCGGGTGGCGAAGGTGGTGGTCTCGGTCGGGCCGTAGCCGTCGACGACGGTCAGGCCCGGGCAGGCGTCCAGGACGCGCCGCACCACGGCGCCCGGCACGGCCTCGCCTCCGGTCCACACCTCCCGGGCGCCGCGCAGACACGCGGGGTCCTCCTGGGCGAGCAGGCGGAACAGTCCGGCGGTGAGCCAGAGGCAGCGCACGCCCTGTTCGTCGATCGCCCGGCGGACGACGCCGGCGTCCAGGTCCGTCGGCGGTGCCAGGACGGCCGTTCCGCCGCGCAGCAGCGGTACCCACAGCTCGTAGGTGGAGGCGTCGAAGGCGTGCGGGGAGTGGACGAGTACGCGGTCGTGGCCGGCGAAGGCCCGGTCCAGCGCCAGCGCGGCGACGTCCCGCTGACGCACGGCGACGCCCTTGGGGACGCCGGTGGAGCCGGAGGTGAACATGAGGTACTGGACGTTGTCCGGGTGCACCGGGGCGCCGTACGGACGCTCCGTACCGGATGCGTCGGCGTCGGGGCCGGTGTCCGCGTCCAGCCGTACGACCTCACCCGCGGGGTGCACCGTCCGGGCCGCCTCCTCGTGGACCGCGTCCGTGAGCAGCAGGTGGGCGCCCGCCTCCGTGAGCATCCGCCGCCGGCGCTCGGCCGGTGTCCGGACGTCCAGCGGGACGTAGACACCGCCGAGCCGGGCGAGCGCCAGCTGGGCGACGACCAGGGTGGCCGAACGGTCCATGAGCACGCCCACCGGGACCTCGGGCCGGACGCCGAGCGCGGTCAGCCGGGCCGCCAGGGCCCCGGCCCGGGAGTCGAGCTCCCGGTACGTGACGTGCTCGGCGCCTGCCTCCAGGGCGACGGCGTCCGGTGTGCGGCGCACCTGCGCGGCGAACAGTTCGGCGACGGTGGTGTCCGCGTCCGGTTCGCCGGTGTCCGTGGCGTTCCACTCGCGGACGACCTGGTGGCGGCGGGCGGGGGTCAGCAACGGCAGACGAGCAGGCGGGAGTTGGGGTGCCGCGGCGATACCCTCCAGCAGGACGGTGAGGTACTCGGCCATGCGCGCGACGGTGCCGGCGTCGAACAGCTCCGGGTCGTAGCCGAGGCGCAGTCCGAGTTCCGGGCCGGGGTAGGCGACGAGGCTCAGCGGGTAGTTGGTGGTCTCGATGCCGTCGAGGTCGCTCAGGCGCAGTCCGTGCGCGGCGGCGAGGCTGTCGTCGACGGGATAGTTCTCGAAGACGACGATGCTGTCGAACAGGCCGACGCGGTCCGGCAGTTCGGTGAACGCCTTCATGCGGGCGAGTGGTGTGTGTCCGAAGCGCCGGTCCTCGCTCTGGTCCTGCTGCAGACGGTTCAGCCAGGCGAGGAGGGGCTCGTCGTGCGGCACCGTGACACGGGTGGGCAGCGTCGTGATGAACAGGCCGGTCATGGATTCGGCGCCGGCCAGCTCGGGGGGACGTCCCGAGACCGTGGTGCCGAACAGCACGTCCCGGCGGCCCGCCTGACGGCTCAACAGGAGTGCCCAGGCGCCCTGGACGAGAGTGTTGAGGGTCAGTCCCGCCGTCCTGGCCAGCTCCACGAGGGCCCGGCTCGTCGTGGCCGGGACCGTGGCACGGACCGCCTCCGTGGACTCGGCCCGGTGGCTTTCGCGCGGCTCGCGGTCGTAGGGCAGCGCGGTGTTCTCCGCCAGCCCCGACAGGCGCTCCTGCCAGTGCCGTTCGGCCGCCGCCCGGTCGCGGTCGCGCAGCCAGGCCACGTAGTCGCGGAACGGGCGCCGGTCGGGCAGGACGTCGTCGGCCGCCGGACCGGACCCCTCGGGGGTGCCAGTGGTCGGGGAATGGCAGGCGAAGACGTCCGACAGGACCTGGAACAGGCTCCAGCCGTCGAGGATCAGGTGGTGGAAGGACCACACCACCCGCACGCTGTCGTCGGACACCCGGGCGAGCACCAGGCGCTGCAGCGGAGCCCGGCCCAGATCGATGCCGGTGGCGCGGTCGTCGTCCAGCAACTCCCGCAGCCGCTCGTCACGTTCAGGCTCGGACAGCGCGCGCCAGTCGGCGTGCACGACCGGCACGGCGGCGTGGCGCTGGACGACGAGCAGCGGTTCCGGCATGTCCTGCCAGACGACTCGGCCGCGCAGGACGGGGGTGCGGTCCGCGACCCGCTGCCAGGCCGCGGCCAGTGCGGCGGGGTCGGGTATCCCGTCCAGCACGAAGGTGAGCTGCTGGAAGTACGCGCTGCGCTCGTCCTGGGCGAGTCCGTGGAACAGCATGCCGGCCTGGGTCGGTGTGAGGGCGTGGACGTCCTCCACCGCGCCGGGGTCGTCCCCCACGATCCGGTCCACGGCCCGCTGGTCCAGTCGCGCCAGCGGGAAGTCCGAGGGGGTGCGCCCGGCGGTGCCGGGCCGGGCGGCGTGCCGGGCCAGACCGGCCAGCTCGTCGGCGAAGCGTCCGGCGAGCTCCGCCACGGTGTCCTCCCGGTGCCGCTCGGCGGAGTAGAACCAGGTGAACTCCAGTGCGTCGCCGTCCAGTCGGCCCACGACCTCCAGGGCGTGCGGGCGCCGAGCCAGCGGGTGGGCGTCCAGTTCGAGCGGGCGGAACGGGGCGGCGAAGAGGCTGTCGGGCCCGCCGTCCGGCAGTCCGAACCGGCCCAGGTAGTTGAAGCTCACCTGTGCGGTCGGCGCCGGGAGCGGCTCCCCGGGGCGGACCAGGTGCCGCAGGACGCCGTGCCCCAGTCCGTGCCGGGGCACCGCACGGAGGTCCTCCTTGACCCGCTTGAGGACGGTGTCCCAGTCCGCGTCCGGCGGCACGGTCAGCGCCACGGGATGGCGGGTCGTGAACCAGCCGACGGTGCGGCTGGTGTCGACGTCGTCGAACAGTTCCTCCCGGCCGTGCCCTTCGACGTCGACCACGACGCGGTCGTGCCCGGTCCACCCGCACAGCGCCCGGCCCAGGGCGCTCAGCAGGACGTCGTTGGCCTGGGTGCGGTAGGTCTCGGGGAGGGTGCGCAGCAGGGCGGCCGTGTCCTCGGCGCCCAGGCGGACGGTCACCGAGCGTGCCGTCGCGTAGGTGCCGGCGCCCTCGTCCGCCGGCAGGGCCGTGGTACGGCTGCCGGCCCCCTCCGGGTCGGCCGTCGCGGTGTCCGCGTCCGTCCCCTGCCGTGCCCAGTACGCGGTCTCGTCCGCGAAGCCGCCGTCGGCGGCGAGGTCGGTCAGCCGGCGCGCCCAGTGCCGCAGGGCCGAGGACTTCGACGGCAGCGCGGCCGTCCCGTCACGGCCCTCGCGGCGGGCGCGGTAGGCCCGGTCGAGGTCCTCCAGCAGGACGCGCCAGGAGATTCCGTCGACGACCAGGTGGTGGACGGCCAGGTGCAGGACCGGGGGCCGGCCCGCCCCCCGGTCGTGCAGCACGGCGCGCAGCAGGGGGCCCCGGGACAGGTCGAAGGGGCCGGTGTGCGGGGCGTCGGTGTCGGGGCCGGTGTGGTGCGCCAGTTCCAGCCGGGGTGCCCGGTCGTCGATGTGCCAGCGGACTCCGGTGTCGCCGTCCGCGGTGAGGAAGCGGGAGCGCAGCGCGTCGTGATGCGTGACCAGGTCGTTCAGGGCGTCTTCGAGCGCCGTCTCGTCGACGGCGTCGGGCAGTCGTACCGACAGCGTCTGGGCGAAGTGGCCCGCCCGTTCGGCCGCGCTCTCGAAGAGCCAGTGCTGAATGGGCGTCAGTGGCACCGTGCCGGTGGCCGCGACCGGGGCGGGTGCGGCCGGCCGGCGGCTCCCGGCCGCGTCGGCGCAGCGGGCGAGCGCGGCGACCGTCTGATGGCGGTAGACGTCGCGGGACGTCACCGTCAGGCCGGCCCGCCGGGCCTGCGCCACCACCTGGATGCTGAGGATGGAGTCGCCGCCGAGGGCGAAGAAGTTGTCGTCCGCCCCGACCCGCTCCACGTGCAGGACGTCCGCCCAGATGGTGGCGAGGGTCCGCTCGGTGGGCGTGCGGGGCGCGACGTGACGCGTGGTGTGCGGCGCGGGCCCGGGGTCGGGCAGCCGGGCGCGGTCCAGTTTGCCGTTGGGGTTGAGCGGCAGGGAGTCCAGCACCACCACGGCGGCGGGCACCATGTAGTCCGGCAGGGAGGCGGCGAGCGTCCGCCGTACCGCCTCCGGCTCGACGCGCGCTCCCGTGGCGGGCACGACATAGCCCACCAGGCGCCGGTGGCCCTCGCTCTCCCGCACGCCTGCGGCGGCCTCGGCCACACCCTCGCAGCCGCGCAGTGCCTCCTCGACCTCGCCGAGTTCGATGCGGAATCCGCGTACCTTGACCTGCTGGTCGGTCCGCCCGAGGTATTCGAGTTCGCCGTCGGCGGTCCAGCGCACCAGGTCCCCGGTGCGGTACATCCGGTCGCCGGGCGCGCCGTGGGGATCGGCGACGAAGCGGGCGGCGGTCAGGCCGGGGCGGCGCAGGTAACCGCGTGCCAGGCCGCCGCCTCCGAGGTAGAGCTCTCCCGTCACCCCCGGGGGCTGCGGGCGCAGCAGGCGGTCCAGGACGTAGGCCCGGGTACGGGCCACCGGCCTGCCGATCGGCGGGGCCTGGTCGGGGACGGCGTCGCCGGCGAACCAGGCGGTGGCGTAGACGGTGGCCTCGGTCGGCCCGTAGATGTTGGCCACCTCGCCGCCGGGCATGGCGCGGCGCAGGTCGCGCACGGTCTGCGCGGGCAGTGCCTCGCCCGCCAGGACGACCGTGTCGGCCTCGACGGCGGTGGCGTCCCCGGTGAGCATCCGGGAGACCACCGACGGCACCCCGCTGACCAGCCCGGCCCGCCTGGGTCCCGGCGCGTCGGCGAGGGCGGGCAGGTCGGCGACCAGTTCGACGCTGCCGCCGGCCAGCAGGGGGCACAGCATCTCGAAGACGGACACGTCGAAGTTGAGCGAGGTGGACGCCACGACGTGCGCCAGCCCTCGGGTGCCGAACTCCTCCTGGGCCCAGGCGGCCAGCGCGGCCACACTGCGCTGGGCGACCACGACCCCTTTGGGGCGGCCGGTCGATCCCGAGGTGTAGATGACGTACGCGGGGTGACCGGGGTCCAGGGGCTGCGGGCGCTCGGCATCGCTGACGTTCACATCCGCCGAGTCGGCCGCATCGGTCCCGCCGACCGAGCCCGCCCCACCGGCCCCGCCATTCGAACCCAGCGCATCGCGTCCGGCGGCGTCGGCCCCCTCGGCCTCCGTCCCGCAGTTCTCCAGGGTCAGCGCATCGCACCCGTCGGGCAGCACGGCCGCCGTCTCCCGGGTGGCCACGACCAGCGCGGGAGCCGCGTCGTCGAGCATGAAGCGGATGCGCTCGGCCGGGTATCCGGGGTCCACCGGCAGATAGCCCGCGCCGGACTTCAGCACCGCCCACAGCACCGGCAGCAGATCGGCGGTGCGGGGCAGGCACAGCGCCACGAGCGTCTCGGGGCCGGCGCCGCGGGCCAGCAGCACGCGGGCGAGCCGGTTGGCACGCCGGTTCACCTCCGCGTAGTCCAGGCGGACGGGGCCGCAGACGACGGCGGTCCGGTCCGGGGTCCGGGCCGCCTGCGCCTCGAAGAGCGCCGCCAGGGTGCTGTCCCCGGTGTCCTGCCGGTCGCGAGCCGGCGGGTTCCAGGCGTCGAGCAGCGTGCGGCGCTCCTCGTCCGACAGCAGCGGCAGTTCGGCGAGCGTCCGGTGCGGCCCGTCCGCCATGCCCTCCAACAGGCGGTGAAGGTGGCGGCTCATCCGGGCGACGGTGCGTGCCTCGAAGAGGTCCGTGTTGTACTCGACCGTCAGCTCCGATCCGCCGTCCGGGCGCGGCGCGAATTCCAGGACCAGGTCGAAGCGGGCGGCCGGGCGGGGAAGCGGGTGGTCCTCGATCCGCAGGCCGCCGGCCCGGCCGGGGTGGGCCGGGGCGGTCTGCTGGACCACGAGCGCCTGCACCAGCGGGGTGCGGCTGGGGTCCCTGGGCGGGGCCAGCTCCTCCACGACCCGGTCGAAGGGCACTCCGTCGTGCGCGAAGGCGTCCAGCACGGTCGCCCGCATGCTCTCCACGAACCGGTCGACGGTGACGTCGTCGTCGACCTCGGCGCGCAGCACCACGGTGTTGGCGAAGAAGCCGGTCACGTCCTCCAGGTCCCGGCGCCCCCGACCGTTGGTGACGGTGCCGAAGGCGACGTCCCGCTGCCCGGAGTACCGGGAGAACAGCACCGCCGCGGCACCGGCGAACAGGGTGAACACGGTGGTGCCGCGGCCGCCCGCCAGGTTCCGCAGCCTCGCCACCAGTCCGGCGGGGATCTCGTGCCGGTGCGCAGCTCCCGCGGTGGTGCGCACGGCGGGCCGGGGCCGGTCCGTGGGCAGTTCCAGCTGCTGCATCCCGGTCAGGTGGCGCTTCCAGTAGGCGAGGCTCTCGGCGTCACCGCCGGCGGACCGCAGCCCGGCCTCCCACACCGCGAAGTCCGGGTACTGCACGCCCGGCGCGGGCAGGCCGTCGGGGGCTCCGGACACCTCGGCGCGGTAGAGCGCCGCGAGGTCGCGGGTCAGTACGCCCACCGACCAGCCGTCGGTGACGATGTGGTGCTGGGCCAGCAGGAGCAGGTGGTCGTCATCGGTGCGGCGGACGAGCAGGGCCCGGGTGAGCGGCCCCCGCGCCAGGTCGTGGGGGCGGCCCAGTTCCTCGGTGAGCAGGCGTTCGGTGGCCTCGGCACGGCGGTCGGCGGAGAGTTCCCCGAGGTCCGCGGTGCGCAACGGCACCGTCGCCTCGCCGTGCACTCTCTGCACCGCCTGCCCCTCCACGGTGGTGAAGGTGGTGCGCAGGGAGTCGTGGCGGGCGGCGAGCCGGTCCAGGGCGCGCCGCAGCGCGCCGCCGTCGAGCGGCCCGCGCAGGCGCAGCGCCACTCCGGTGTTGTACTCGGTACCGCCCGCGGTGAGGTCGTCGAGGAACCACAGCCGCCGCTGCGCGCTGGACAGCGGGAGCGGCTGGTCCCGCGGGGCGGGCGGGATCGCTTCCGGCGGGGCGGTGGTGGCCGGTTCACCGAGCAGCGGGGCCAGCGCGGCGACCGTCCGCGCGGTGAACACGTCACGGACCGACAGCCGTACGCCCAGTCGGTCCCTGATCCGGGACAGCACGCGGGCGGCGAGGATCGAGTCGCCGCCCAGGTCGAAGAAGTCGTCGTCGGCGCCGACGGCGTCCACGCCCAGCACGTCCGCCCAGATCGCTGCCAGTGCCCGCTCCTCGGCGGTGCGCGGCGGGACATGGCTCGCGACGGGGGCCGGGCCGGGAGCGGGCAGGGCGCGCCGGTCGACCTTGTGCTGCGGGGTGAGGGGCAGTTCGGCCAGGACGACGACGGCCGACGGGACCAGGTGCGCCGGCAGCACGGCGGTGAGCGCGGCGCGCAACTCGCCCGGGTCCGGGGCCTGTTGCGGGTCGGTGGGCGTGACGTAGCCGACGAGCCGCTGCCGCCCCGGCTCGTCCTCGCGTACGACGACGACGGCCTCACGGACGCCGTTCCGGCACGCGAGGGCCGCCTCGATCTCCCCCGGTTCGATCCGGAAGCCGCGCACCTTCACCTGCCGGTCCAGCCGGCCGAGGAACTCCAGCTCGCCGTCCGCGGTCCAGCGCGTCCGGTCGCCGGTGCGGTACAGCCGGGCGCCGGGCGGCCCGAAGGGGTCGGCGACGAAGCGCGCCGCGGTCAGGCCGGGACGGCCGAGATAGCCGCGGGCCAGCCCGTCGCCGCCGACGTACAGTTCGCCGTCCGTGCCGGGCGGTACGGGCCGCATCGCCTCGTCCAGCACGTAGGCCCGCAGCCCGGGCAGGGGAGCGCCGATCGTCGGGGTGCCGCGGCCCGCGGCCAGCTCGCCGGTCCAGGACGTGACGATGGTGGCCTCGGTCGGCCCGTACGAGTTGATCATGCGGCGGCCGGGGGCCCAGCGGTCGACGAGGGCCGCCGGACAGGCCTCGGCTCCCACGATCAGCGTGCGCAGCCGGCGTGCGCAGCCGTGGACCGCCGGGTCGGGAAGTGTGGCGAGCGCGGCGGGCGGGATCAGGGCGTGGGTGATGCGGAACTCGTCGAGCACGGCGGCGAGTTCGTCGCCCAGCCAGGGGCCGTCGGGCGGGACGACCATGGTGGCGCCCGTCAGGAGGGAGATGAACAGCTCCAGGACGGAGGCGTCGAAGCTGGGCGAGGAGAACTGCAGGACGCGGTCGCCCGGACCCACGGCGTACCGCCGCGCGGCGGCCCGCGCGAAGCCGCCGATGCCGCGGTGGGTGACCGTGACGCCCTTGGGGGTCCCGCTGGATCCGGAGGTGTAGATGACGTACGCGGCATGGTCGGCCGCCACCGCCGGGAGCCGGGTAGCGGCCCCTTGGCCCGGGTCCCCGGCCATCACCTCGCGCACCCGGTCCAGGTCGTCGAGGACCACGGCGGGGCGGGCGTCGGACAGCATCAGGGCACGCCGCTCGGCCGGGTACCCGGGGTCGACGGGCAGGAAGGCGGCACCTGCCCGCGCCACGGCGAGTTCCGCCGCGACCAGTTCCATGGAGCGGGGCAGGACCAGCGCGACGGACCGGTCGGGCCCGGCGCCCTGCCGCACGAGGTCGGCGGCCAACAGGTCGGCCCGTGCCGCCAGTTCACGGTAGGACCAGGTCCGCAGGCCGTCGGTCAGCGCGGGTGCCGACGGGGTGCGGACGGCCTGCGCGGCGAACAGCTCACCCAGCGGGGGGTGCGGTGCAGTGCGGGCACCGAGGCCGCCGGGCGCGGCTGCGTCGTCGGCCTGCGGTGAGCGGGGCGCGGGGATGGCCATGTCGTGCGGGTCCGTCATGGGGAGTCCTTTTGGGCGAAGAACGAAGCGGTGCGCGCGGACACGGGCGGCCGGGGAGACGGCCCGAGGACCCGACGCGGCGGTGGGGTGGCTGCCCGCACACGCGGGGACGGGGACGGCGGCTGCGGTCCGGACCTCAGGAGGTGCCGGTGCGCCGGGCGGTGCGTCCGGAGATCTGCACGCGTTCGATGGCGCCGGTAGCGGGGTTGCGGTGGAAGCGCCCGCCGGGCTCTCGGCGGCCGGTCGCCGGATCGACGAGGTCGCAGCTCAGATCCGGGTAGCAGGCGAGGGGAAGAGCGCAGTCGCCGTCCACGGAGAGCGCCGGCATGCCGTCCCCGTCTACCTCGATCCGGTACTCGGTTCCGCCGTTGCGGTAGGTGCCCGCGCTCTCGGGCAGCGGGACGGGCCGGTCGCGGCGCGCGCGGACGGGCATCGTCGGTACGCGCATCCCGGTGATCCGGGCCAGATCCCCGGCCAGGTCCTGCCAGACCGCGGTGGCACCCTTGGCGTTGCCCGTGAAGGCGACGACGAGACCGCTGTCGGGCTCGGCCCGCAGATGGCACGAGGTGCCCTGGGCGTTGCCGTCGTGCCCGCACCACCAGCGTCCGTCCTGCCGGAACAGGGCCGGGCCGAGGCCCCAGCCGTGCGCCAGGACTCCCGGGGCGGCCGCGGGTTCGCGGCGGCGCAGCTGTGCGGCGGCGGCCGGTGGCAGCACGGCGGACCGGCCGACGAGGGCTCTGCCCAGGGCCGCCAGGTCCAGGGCACTCGCCTGCACGGCGCCGGCGGGGGCTTCGAGCGGGGCCAGGTTCTGGTGCGTCGTGCGGACGCGCCCCGAAGCCGTGTTGAAGGTGTGCCCGGCGGCGGCCGGGCGGGTGGGGCGGGTGTCGCCGAGGAAGCAGGGGTCGGTTTCCAGGGGCTCCATGAGCAGGGCCCGGACGGCTTCCTGCCAGCTCATCCCGGTCACCTCCGCGATCAGCCGTCCGGCGGCGACATAACCGGCGTTGGAGTACGAGAACCCGGTCCCGGGGGCGAAGAGCGCGTCCGCGGCGGTGCAGACGGAGGAGAGGTAGCGCGGCGTGGTGATGCCGGCGGCGGTGTCCGAGTCGGGCCCGGTCGGCAGTCCGGCGGTGTGGCTGAGGAGGTGACGTACGGTCACCTCCGGTAACGCGCGTAACTCCGGGAGGAAGTCCGCGACCGGGTCGTCCGGGGAGAGGTCGCCGTCGTCTGCCAGGAGCATCACGGCGGCGGCGGTGTAGACCTTGGTGACCGAGCCCAGCGGGACGGCGGTGTCGGCGGTGAACGGCGCGCCCGTGGATGCGTCGGCCGTGCCGGTGTGCAGGCTCAGGACGTGCGTCCCGAAGTCCACGACCAGCTGGGCGCCGGGCACCCGGTGGAGGTCGGTGAGCTGTTCCAGACGGTCCTGCAGTGCCTGGCGGACGGGGGACGGTCGGCGGTCGGCGACCAGAGCGGCGGTGGGATACGGCATGGGAAGGGGACTCCTGATGACTGCGGCTCACGGGGATGACGGACCGGTCCGCAGGGTGAGCGGGTGCGGAAGCCGGGCCGGGGGACGTCGCGTGCGGCTACGTGCGGCCGACGTCGACCGGCAGGTGGCGTACGCCGACGATGACGGCCGGGTTCTGGAACGTGACGTCGTCGTAGGACGGCACGTCCAGCGTGCGGAAACGTTCAAGCAGCATCCGCAGCGCGACACGCGCTTCGAGCCGGGCCAGCGGTGCGCCGAAGCAGAAGTGGATGCCGTGCCCGAACGTCAGATGGGGATTGGGACTTCGGCCCAGGTCGAGGACGTCGGGTGAGGTGAAGCGGGCGGGGTCGCGATTGGCCGCGCCGAGGTGCACCATCACCAGGGAGTCGGCGGGGATGTCGTGACCGTCCAGCACCACGGGCCTGGTGACGCGGCGTCCCAGCTCGGGGAAGGGCGGGAGCCAGCGCAGCACCTCCTCGATGGCGTCGGGCAGCCTGCCGGGGTCCGCGCGCAGCGCGGTGAGCGAGCCGGGGTGCCGGTCGAAGGTTCCGACGGCGTTGCCCAGCAGCGCCGTGGTCGTGATGTGCCCCGCGACCAGCAGCAGGGCCACGAACCCGACGATCTCCTGGTCCTCCATGCGGACGCCGTCGACCTCCGCAGCGATGAGCTTGCTGGTGAGGTCCTCACCGGGCCGGGCCCGCCGGTTGCGGATGTGCTCCAGGATGTAGCCGTTCATCTCCCGCACGGTGGGGGCGATGGCCTCCAACGCCCGCTCCAGGTCGGCCATGTCGGGCGTCTCGCCGAGCTGGTCGCCGCTGAAGAGGGTGCTCGCCCAGTCCTGGAACAGGGTGTGGTCCTCGGGCGGTACGCCGAGCAGTTCCGCGATCACGATGATGGGGAGGGGGTAGGCCAGCGTGTCGACGAGGTCGAACCGGTCGCGGTCGTCGACCGCGTCCAGTAATCGTGCGCAGACGCCCTCGATGCGCGCTTCCAGTCCCTGGACGACCCGCGGGGTGAACGCCTGGCTCACCAGGGCGCGGAGCTTGCGGTGCTCCGGCGGGTCCATGCCGACGAAGTTGCCCTGCCGGAAGGTGTCGAAGTCGGGCTGCGTGGGGGCGATCGGGGACATGTCCGAGGAGTACGTGGCCGGGTCGGCCAGTACGGCGGCGACTTCCCGGTGGCCGACGACCTGCCACAGGCCCTGGGCCTCGTCGTACCGGACGGGGCCGGCCTCCCGTAAGGACCGCCACCGGTCGGTCAGGGCGTCCCAGACTAAGGAGGGCTCCGTCAGTTGCTTGCTTGTCACCTTGTCTCCCTTGGATGTGGGGGGGGCGTGCAGGCGCAGCGGGGTGACCGATGGAACGGGGTGGCCGGCGGCGCGTCCGGTGCGCCGAACGCGGACCGGCACGCCGCCCGGGCGGACGTGCCAGGGGGAAAGCGAGCGCTGCGACATGCGCTCCATACATCGGCCGATGGGCCGAACTCCCCCCGATTTGTGGCTGGTTGAACTGTCCGTCGCTAGTGACGGCGCGGCCGCGGCCCCCCGAATCCGGCGGCTGCGCCGCCGGTCCGTACGGTGGTCATCCCTCAGGTCGATGAGGTCGTTCGAGCAGGGTCAACACGTCCTCCGCGTCGCACTTCGGCTCCGTGCCGGTGCGTGAACGGACGGTGGCACCCGCCTTGCGGACCATGCCGACATACACAGCTCCCCCAGTGCATCTTCCCGCGCAGCCACTGCACGGGGCTTGTCCCAGCTCACACGGTCATGTGGCAGGCCCGCAGACGCCGGTCGCCCGGGGCGGGATGCGCGGGTACGCACACCGACGAATGCCGTCCGCGCCGGACGCGGTGCGTACTCGGGAACACCCTTGTCCCGGTCGAACTCGGCCCACAGTCTTCATGGCGAGTCATGTGATAGCAACCCCCAGAAGTTGAACGGAGAGTGCTGACCACGGACCGCCGGATGTGACCCCTGAGTAGCTTCCGCGGGGCCCCGTCCACCAGCACGACGGTCCGGCCGGATCGCCGCTTCCGGCGGGTGCCCTGTCGTCCCGCCCTCAAACGTCCGACGGCCCGGGAGGCCCCGACTTTCCCGCGGGGCGTACGCCGAGGGGCGCTCCCACCAGCGACGCAACCCCTGTGTGGCCGCCGCGGGTTGACCCGGCGCGGCGGTCGTCGGCCTCCGGTGGCCGTCCTTCCACCGCCGACGGACGCGGCGCTTCCCTCCCTCATGGCCGCCCGGAGCCCTCCGTCACCGGGCCCGGACACCGCGGCCCACCGCCGGGCGCACGGGGGCGCACGGTCACACCGTGTGCGCGGGCACGTGCATCCGCCGGGAGCCGGTGCCCCTCCGTACGACTCGGCCGGGAAGAGGCCCTGCGGCACCCGATTCACCGTGCCGGGCGTCCCCGACCGCCCTCGTCGCAGCGCGAGTTCGGGAAGAGGGCCGCACCCCGGCGGCAGACGGCCGGCAGGCCCCGGGGGCGGCATGCGCCGCGCCCGCCGTCGGTCAGCCTCGCGCCCGCGGTTCGGGGAACCGGCGCGCGGACCGGGCGCAGTCCGCTACGAGCCCGGCCACGGCCGCCCGGTGGTCCGACAGGAAGAAGTGGCCGCCGCTGAAGGACTTCTGCCGGAAGTCCGCCGACGTGTGACGCTTCCAGGCGGCGGCGTCCTCGGGCCTCACGAGCCGGTCCTGCTCGCCGGTGAGGCAGAGGACGGGCACGGCCACCGTGGTGTCGACCGGCCGGTACAGGCCGACGGCCCGGTAGTCGTTGCGGATGACCGGCAGCAGCAGGTCCATGAGGTCGGGACTGCCCGCGATGCCCGCGTCCGTACCGCCGAGGGAGGCCAGGTGGTCCAGGATGTCCTGGTCCGAGCCACCGGGCACCTCGTCCCGCCGGTCCACCGAGGGGGCGGGACGCCCGGAGACCACCAGGTGGCACGGAGCCGCCGGCTGCCCGGCGGCCAGCCGGACGGCGGTCTCGAAGGCCACGGTCGCCCCCATGCTGTGGCCGAAGAGCACCAACGGCACGGGCGCCTCGGCGTACCGCCGCAGGGATGGGACGACCTGGTCGGCCAGGGCTTCGACGGTCGGCACGAACGGCTCGCCGAGCCGCTCCTGACGCCCCGGATACTGAACGGCCGAGATGTCGAACGTCTCCGGCAGGTGCGGCGCGAACGGCACGAAGTAGGTGGCGGCGCCCCCGGCGTGCGGGAAGAACACCACGTGCGCCGCGGGCCGTTCGCTCCTGCGCAGCTCCCGGATCCAGGGATCCCTGCTCACCGTCAACGCCACCCACCCCTTGTCCGGCCGCCACCCGATACGTCAACGGCCTTACCGGGCAAGTCCCTTGATCGGCCGTCATGTGTGAGCCTACGAGGCGGACGCCGTCGCGCGCCCGGGCGACCGGAAAACGGCAGGCGCGACGCATGGGCCCGCACCACGCGAGGCGGCGGGCGGACCGCCGCGGCGCCGACACTCTGCGCCGACCACCGACGTCAAGGCCGGCCACCCGGGGGTGCCGGTCAGGGCGACGGCGCCGTGCTCTCGCGCACCACGAGTTTCGTCGGTACGAGGGTGGTGCCGTGATCCGCCCCCTCCTGCCGCATCCGCCGCAGGACGCCCTCGACGCAGAGGCGTCCCACCTCGGCGAAGTCCTGGTGGACGGTGGTGAGGGGAGGCAGGAAGGAACTCGCCTCGGGAATGTCGTCGAAGCCGATGACACTGACGTCGTCGGGGATCTTCCGGCCGCGCTCGTGCAGGGCACGCAACAGCCCCAGCGCCATCTGGTCGTTGGCCGCGAACACCGCCGTGCACGCCTGCTCGTCGGCGAGCCGGAGCCCGGCGCGGTACCCGGACTCCGCCGACCAGTCGCCCCGTACGACGGGCGGCACCGGGCACCCCGCGTCGACGAGTTCGGCCCGCCAGGCGTCGGCCCGGCGCTGGGCAGCGAAGGACTCCTCGGGACCGGCGAGATGCCAGACCGTGCGGTGCCCGAGGTCCAGCAGATGCCGGACGGCCGCCCGCGCTCCCCCGGCCTGGTCCGTGTCGACCACGGAGTAGCGGTCACCGGCGTCCGAGTCGGCGACGACGACCTGCACCCGCGGGGGAAGGGAGATGGTCGCCGCGTCGAGCAGGTGCACCTCCATGATGGCGATGACCGCGTCGACGGCGAGTTCACCGAGCCGGGAGAAGGCACCGCGCACCTCGTCCTGGGTGGGCACGGCGACGGGCAGCAGGGTGACGGCGTAGCCCTCCAGCGCGGCGGAGGTCGCGATGGCCTCCAGGGTGCGCATGTTGCCGGTGGTCGACAGGTTGAAGGTGATGACCCCGATGGTGCGGAACTCGCCGCGCTTGAGGGCCCGGGCGGCACTGTTGGGCCGGTAGCCCAGCTCCTTCATCGCGGAGAGCACCTGCCGCCGTGTCTCCTCGTTGACTCCGGCGTAGCCGTTGGACACCCGGGAGACGGTCTGCGAGGAGACGCCGGCCAGCCGGGCGACGTCCGCCATGGACGCGCTCTGTGTACGACGCGAGGCCTGTCCGTCCCCGCGCTCACGGGCCCGTTCCGCAGGTGTCGAGGCGCTGTCCGCGGTGTCCACTCGTCTCCCTCGCTACCCGGGCCGCCGTTCCCCGGAACGACCCTTGACCACCGACATGGGGGCAGTGTAGACATGCCGCCATCAGATGTTTACGTAAACATAACAGCCCCGGGCACCCTTCGGTGCGGGATGTTTACGCAAACATCGCGGCGGCACACGAAGCCGGTTCCGAGATGGACGAGCGAGGAACGACATGACGACGCTGCAATCCCCCGCGGCCGTGCGCCGGCCCCCGGAGCGGCCCCCGGCGAAACAGGACCGGCGCTCCTGGGCCGGGTGGGGATTCATCGGCCCCTTCGCCGTGGTCTTCGCCTTCGTCTTCCTGGCGCCGATCGTCTACTCGGTCTACCTCAGCCTCTTCCGGGACCAACTCATCGGCGGCACCACCTTCGTGGGCCTGGACAATTACCAACAGGCCCTTCAGGACGACCAGTTCTGGTCCTCCCTGGCCCGGGTGTCACTCTTCCTCCTGGTCCAGGTGCCGATCATGCTGGGCATCGCCCTGCTGGTGGCGCTGGCCCTGGACAGCGGACGGCTCTACGGCACGGACTTCTTCCGCATATCGATCTTCCTGCCGTACGCGGTGCCCGCCGTGGTCGCCACCCTCATGTGGGGGTTCATGTACGGCACCAAGTACGGGCTGGTGGGTGACATCAACGACGCCTTCGGGGTCACCCTGCCCGACCCGCTGTCGAGCGACCTGGTGCTCGCCTCCATCGGAAACATCGTCACCTGGGAGTTCGTCGGCTACAACATGCTGATCTTCTACTCCGCGCTGCGGGTCATCCCCAGCTCGCTCTACGAGGCCGCGGAGATCGACGGCGCCGGACAGATCCGCGTCGTCACCGCCATCAAGCTCCCCGCGATCCGCGGCGCCCTCGTCATCGCGACGATCTTCTCGATCATCGGCAGCTTCCAGCTCTTCAACGAGCCGAACATCCTGCGGCCGCTGGCGCGCAACGCGATCACGACGGACTACACCCCGAACTTCTTCACCTACTCGCTGTCCTTCAACGGCCAGCAGCACAACTACTCCGCGGCGGTCGCCATCATCATGGGCCTGATCACCATGGTCATCGCCTATGTCGTACAGCTGCGCGGCATGCGCAAGGGAGCGTGACCCCGATGAGCAGCACGAGCAGCACGGCCACCACCGCCTCCCCGCCCGCGTCCGCCCCGCCGTCCGGCACCACCCGGAACGTGCCCCGGCTGCGCAAGCGCGCCGACCACGTCCCCGGGCGCCCCAGGCGCAGCATCCTGCTGACCGTGCTGACCGGCCTGATCCTCGTCTACACCGTGGTCCCCCTGGTGTGGCTGCTGATCAGCGCCACCAAGACGCAGGAAGGGCTCGCCGACTCGTCCGGGCTGTCGTTCGCCGACGACTTCGCCCTCTGGGACAACATCAGCGAGACGTTCACGTACAACGACGGCATCTTCGGGCGCTGGCTCCTCAACACCCTCCTGTACGTCGTGCTCGGGGCCGGCGGTGCCACCCTGCTGGCGATCCTGGGCGGTTACGCACTGGCGAAGTTCGACTTCCCCGGCAAGCGCGGCGTCTTCGCCGTGGTCATCGGCGCCGTCGCCGTGCCGGGTACCGCCCTCGCGGTGCCGACCTTCCTGATGTTCAGCAAGATGGGCCTGACCGACACCCCGTGGGCGGTGATCATCCCCTCGCTGGTCTCGCCCTTCGGCCTGTATCTGATGTGGGTCTTCGCCACCGAGGCCATCCCCGTGGAACTGCTGGAGGCGGCCCGCATCGACGGAGCGGGCGAGGCGCGCACCTTCTTCCGGGTCGCCCTGCCGCTGCTCGCCCCCGGCATCGTGACCGTCCTGCTCTTCACCACGGTCGCCACCTGGAACAACTACTTCCTGCCGCTGATCATGCTCAAGGATCCCGACTGGTATCCCCTGACCCTCGGCCTGAGCGCCTGGAACTCCCAGGCCGAGACGATCGGCGGCGACGTCATCTTCAACCTGGTGATCACCGGTTCGCTCCTCACCATCGTCCCGCTGATCGCCGCGTTCCTCCTGCTGCAGAAGTACTGGCAGTCCGGCCTCGCCGCCGGAAGCGTCAAGGAATGACCCGCTCCCCCGCCACCACGCCGCTCGGCCCCATGTCCCGCACCCACCGCCCGTCCCGCCCACGAAGAAGTGGAAGCACCTCCATGCGCAGAACGACCAGCCGCCTGATGCGCGGCCTCGCCGCCCTTTCCGTCCTCGCCCTGGGCGCGACCGCCTGCGGCGGCTCCGACGACAGCTCCGACCAGAAGCCGGTCTCCGCCGGCGACGTCCGGGCCGCTCTCGAAAAGGGCGGCACGGTGACGGTCTGGGCCTGGGAGCCCACGCTGAAGACGGTCGTCTCCGACTTCGAGAAGAAGTACCCCAAGGTCAAGATCAACCTGGTCGGCGAGCGGTCGGGCGACAAGCACTACACCGCCCTGTCGAACGCGATCTCGGCCGAGAAGGGCGTCCCCGACGTCGCGCAGGTCGAGTACTTCGCGCTGGGCCAGTACGCCCTCACCAAGGGCCTGACGGACCTGGCCCCGTTCGGCGCCGGCAAGCTCGCCGACACGTACACCCCCGGCCCGTGGAACGCCGTGAACGACGGTGACAAGGTCTACGGCCTGCCGATGGACTCCGGCCCCATGGCGCTCTACTACAACAAGAAGATCTTCGACAAGTACAAGATCGCGGTGCCGGCCACCTGGGACGAGTACGTCGACGCGGCCCGCAAGCTGCACAAGGCCGACCCGAAGGTCTACATCGCCAACGACGCCGGCGACGCGGGCTTCACCACCAGCATGCTGTGGCAGGCCGGTTCGCGTCCCTACCGGGTCGACGGCACCAAGGTGACGGTCGACTTCTCCGACGCCGGCGCCAAGAGGTACACCGACACCTGGCAGAAGCTGATCGACGAGAAGCTCCTCGCCCCGATCAACGGCTGGACCGACGACTGGTACAAGGGGCTGGGCGACGGCACCATCGCCACGCTCGCCAGCGGTGCCTGGATGCCCGCCAACTTCGTCACCGGCGTTCCGAACGCCTCCGGCGACTGGCGTGCCGCGCCCATGCCCGCCTGGACCAAGGGCGACAAGGCGAGCGCGGAGAACGGCGGCAGCTCCCTGGCCCTGCCCGCGCTGGGCAAGAACAAGGAACTGGCCTACGCCTTCGTCGAGTACGCGAACTCCGGGGCCGGTGTGCAGAGCCGGGTCAAGGAAGGCGCCTTCCCGGCCACCAGGGCCGAGCTGGAGTCCGAGTCCTTCCGCGACACCGAGTTCGAGTACTTCGGCGGCCAGAAGGCCAACGAGATCTTCGCGGACTCCGCCGCCAACGTCGCCGACGACTGGTCGTACCTGCCGTTCCAGCAGTACGCCAACTCGATCTTCAACGACACCGTCGGCAAGGCCTACGTCGGCAACACCAAGCTCGCCGACGGCCTGAAGTCCTGGCAGGACGCCTCCGTCAAGTACGGCAAGGAGCAGGGCTTCACCGTCGAGTAGCCGACGCAAGCCTCCCACGCCGCCCCTGTGCACCACCGGAAGGACCACCATGATCTCCACCCTCCTGTCCCGACTCCACGGGCCGGACGGTGACTTCACCCCACGCCTCGCGTACGGCGCCGACTACAACCCCGAGCAGTGGCCGCGCGAGGTGTGGGAGGACGACATACGGCTGATGCGCGAGGCCGGCGTCAACATCGTGTCGGTGGGGATCTTCTCCTGGGCCCGCATCCAGCCGGCCCGGGACGAGTGGGACTTCTCCTGGCTCGACGAGATCATGGACCTGCTGCACAGGGGCGGCATCGGCGTCGACCTGGCCACCGCCACCGCCTCCCCGCCCCCCTGGCTCACCACCGCGCACCCGGAGATCCTCCCCGTGACGGCCTCGGGTGAGACGGTGTGGCCGGGGGCACGGCAGCACTGGCGGCCCACCTCGCCGGTCTTCCGCGACCACGCCCTGCGCCTGGTACGGAAGATGGCCGGACGGTACGCCGACCATCCGGCGCTGGTGGCCTGGCACGTCTCCAACGAGCTGGGCTGCCACAACGTCTACGACTACTCCGACGACGCGGCCCGCGCCTTCCGCGACTGGCTGCGCGTCCGCTACACCACGCTCGACGCGCTCAACCACGCCTGGGGCACGGCCTTCTGGTCCCAGCGGTACAGCGACTGGGACCAGATCCTGCCGCCCCGGCTGGCCGCCTCCCATCCGAACCCGACCCAGCAGCTGGACTTCAAGCGGTTCTCCTCCGACGCCCTGAAGGACCATCTGCGCGCGGAGCGGGACGTGCTGCGGGAGCTGACTCCCGACGTGCCGGTCACCACGAACTTCATGGTGATGGGCGGCACCAAGGGCATGGACTACGCCGACTGGGCCGGGGAGATCGACTTCGTCTCCAACGACCACTACGTCCTGCCCGGCCCCCAGGACCGGGACGAGCTGTCCTTCTCCGCCAACCTGGTGAGCGGCCTCACCGGCGGCCGCCCGTGGTTCCTGATGGAGCACTCCACCAGCGCCGTGAACTGGCAGCCGGTCAACGTCGCGAAGCGGCCCGGTGAACTCGCCCGCGACTCGCTGGTGCACGTCGCGCACGGTGCCGACGCCGTCTGCTTCTTCCAGTGGCGGCAGTCGGCCGCCGGGGCCGAGAAGTACCACTCGGCGATGGTGCCGCACGCCGGTCCCGACAGCGAGCTCTTCCGCGCGGTCACCGAACTCGGCCGCACCCTGGGGACGCTGGCGCCGGTCGCCGGTACCGAGCGCGAACCGGCCCGGGTCGGGATCGTCTTCGACTGGGAGTCGTGGTGGGCGAGCGAGCAGGACTCGCACCCGACCTCCCTGCTCGACTACCGGCAGGAGGCCCTCGACTGGTACTCCGCCCTGCTCGCGCTCGGCGTCCGGGCCGACGTCGTCACCGCGCGGGCCGACCTCGGCCGCCACGACCTGCTGATCGCACCCGTGCTGCACATGGTCCCCGCCGGACTGGCCAAGGACCTCACCCGGTACGTCGAGCAGGGAGGTCACCTGGTCACCACGTACTTCTCCGGTGTCGTGGACGAGAACGACCACGTCTGGCTCGGCGGCTACCCGGGAGCCCTGCGCGACCTGCTCGGCATCCGCGTCGAGGAGTTCGGCCCGCTGCTGGACGGCGACACGGTCGACCTCGACCTGGACGACGCCCCGACCGGGTCCCTGTGGACCGACCGGATCACCGTGACCGACGCCGACGTGGAGGTGCTCGGCCACTACCGCGGCGGTGCGTACGCGGGCCTGCCCGCCGTCACGCGCCGTGCGGTGGGCCGCGGTTCGGCCGCGTACGTCTCCACCCGGCTGGGCCCGGAAGGCCTGACCGGGCTGCTGCCGCACCTGCTCGCCCCGGCCGGCGTCGAGAGTGAGCTCCCGGACGCCGTACGGGGGAACGTCGAGCTGACCGTGCGCCGCGACGCCACGAGCCGCTATCTGTTCCTGGTCAACCGGACCGACGAGCCGGTCCCGCTGGCCGGGATCGCCGGGGAGGTCCTGATCGGCCCGACACACACCGACGGCGTGCTCGTGCTGCCGCCCAGGGACGTCGCCGTACTGCGACAGCCCGCCCCTCGACACCCCTGAGCCGGCCCGCTCCACGCCTGCTCCGGGGCAGCCGTCGTGCCGCGACCACCGGGCACGACGGTCCATCGCAGCGACTACAGACGAGTTGGGAGCACACGTTGGCACGCCGTACCCGCACACGACGGCTTCCGGGACCCCTCGGGGTCACCGCTCTGACCCTCGGGGCCACCCTGGTCACCGCACCACCGACGCACGCGGAGGCGGCGGCGACCGCCGTCACCGTCTCGCCCGACCCCTCGTACCGGGCACAGAGCTTCGAGGGCTGGGGCACCAGCCTGGTCTGGTTCGCCAACGCCACGGGCGACTATCCGCCGGAGATCCGGGAGAAGCTCGCCGACCTGCTCTTCGGCGACGACGGCCTCGCGCTCAACATCGCCCGCTACAACATAGGCGGCGGCAACGCGCCCGACGTCAAGGACTACCTCCGCGCGGGCGGGGCGGTCGAGGGCTGGTGGAAGGCACCGGCGGGCACCACGCGCGAGGACACCGGCTGGTGGGACGCGGAGGACCCGGCCGACTGGAACCCGGACGCCGACGCCACCCAGCGCTGGTGGGTGGACCGGATCAAGAAGGACGTCGACCACTGGGAGACGTTCAGCAACTCACCGCCCTGGTTCATGACCGGGAGTGGTTATGTCTCCGGCGGTTTCGACGCGAACGCGGACCAGCTCAGGGCCGACTCCGTCGACGACTTCGCGGCCTACCTCGCGGGCGCCACGAAGCGCCTGGAGAAGGCGCACGGCATCAAGGTCGACACGCTCGACCCGTTCAACGAGCCCGACACGGGCTACTGGAGCACCCGCCTGGGAGCCGACGGGCAGCCGGTCGGCGGCCGTCAGGAGGGCGCCCACATCGGTCCCGGGCTCCAGCAGAAGGTGATCAGCGCCCTGGCCCCCGCCCTGAAGAAGGCGGGGACCGGCGCGGAGATCTCCGCCATGGACGAGACCAACCCGACGCTCTTCGCACAGAACTGGAACACCTACCCGCAGGACGTGCGCGACCTGGTCGGGCAGCTGAACGTCCACACCTACGGAACCGGCGGTCGCACCAGCGTCCGCGACCTGGCCAAGGCGGCGGACAAGCCGCTGTGGATGAGCGAGGTCGAGGGCGACTGGGGAGACGGCCAGAGCTTCACCGACATGCGGCCGGGCCTCGGCCTCGCCCAGCAGATGGTCGACGATCTGCGCGAACTGGAGCCGAGGGCCTGGGTGTTCTGGCAGCCGGTCGAGGACTACGACAACATGAAGCCCGGCGGCGAGTCGGCCAAGGGCGGCAACTGGGGCAGTATCCAGCTCCCGTTCGGCTGCACCGCCGCGGACACCCCGGCCACCTGCCCGGTGCGTACCAACACGAAGTTCGACACCGCACGCAACTTCACGCACTACATCAAGCCCGGTGACCGGCTGATCGGGACCGACGACACGTCGAGCGCCGCCGCCGTCGCCGGCAAGGGCGCGGCCGCGACGGTCGTCCATGTCAACCGGACCACCGATACCCGGGCGGTGACGCTCGATCTGTCCAAGTTCGGCCGCATCGCACGGAACGCGACCGTGACGCCCGTGGTGACCAGCGCCGCGGGCAAGCTCGACCGGGGCTCCCCCGTCCGGGTCGCGGGCGGACGGGCCACCCTGACCGTGCCCGCGCAGTCCGTGACGTCCTTCCTCGTCAAGGGCGTCTCCGGCGTCGCCGAGGACGCGGCTCCCGCACAGCACGGCCACACCTACCGGCTGACCGGCGTCCAGAGCGGCAAGGCCCTCACCGTCGCGGACGACGGTGCCGGGCTCGTCATCAGGTCCGCGACCGGGGGCGCGGCCGGCACCCCGCAGCAGTGGCGGCTGCGCAGGACCGGCAGCGAGACCGGCAACCTCCAGCGCTACGTGCTCACCAACCCCGCCGAGGGCAGGCGGCTGGCGGTGCGCGACGGCGCCGCCGTCCTGGAGGCGGACGGCCGCCGGAGCGACAGGGCGGCGCAGTGGATCCTGTCGACCACCGGCGACGGCACCTGGACCCTGGTCAACGCCGCCACCGGCCGGCTCCTGGAGGTCGGCGGACAGGCCACGTCGGAAGGCTCCCCGGTCACGGTCTGGACCCCGAACTCCGGCTCCAATCAGCGGTGGAGGATCTCCGACGTGACCGAAGACCCGGATTCGTAGACCCGGCCGATCCGGGGCCACCACCCCCGCCTGTCGCCCACCCGGCCGGGGTCACGAAGGCGTGTGTGGCCCCGGCACCGGCGGCCGACGCCGCGCGGCGAAAATCGGTCGACAGTGTCCGGCGTGCCGGGCACTGTGGCCCTCGTGACGAGCAGCGAATTCTGGGACCGAGCGACCGCCGAACGCTACGACGCCGAAGAGGGCGAGCGGACCTCCACCGACTTCCTCGGACCCACCCTCGACTTCCTGGCCGAACTGGCCGGTGGCGGAAGGGCATTGGAGTTTGCGATCGGCACCGGCCGCGTGGGTGTCCCCCTGCGGCGACGCGGCGTCCCCGTGGCGGGCATCGAACTGTCCGAGCACATGGTCGCGGTCCTGCGCCGCAAGGCCGACGAGCAGACGCTCCCGGTCACCGTCGGGGACATGGCCACGACCGTCGTGCCGGGTGAGTTCACGCTGGTCTATCTCGTCTACAACACCATCTCGAACCTGCTGACCCAGGACGAGCAGGTCGAGTGCTTCCGGAACGCCGCGCGCCATCTCGCCCCCGGCGGCCGGTTCGTCATCGAGCTCGGTGTCCCGCCCCTGCGGTTCCTGCCGCCCGGGCAGACGGCGGTGCCCTTCGACGTCTCCGAGGGCCACCTGGGCTTCGACACCTTCGACCTGGTCGAGCAGATCCTCGTCTCGCACCACTTCACTTCCGACGGGGACGACGGACGCTTCCGCCGCGGGGCGTCCCGGCACCGGTACGCGTGGCCCGCGGAGCTGGACCTGATGGCCCGGATCGCGGGACTCGCACTGGAGCGCCGCGTCGCGGACTGGGACGGGACGCCCTTCACCCAGGAGTCGTCGCAGCACGTCTCGGTGTGGCGCAAGCCGTCCTGACGCACCGGGTATCCCACGGCGACCCCACGTCAGAGGCTGTGACACGGGTGTGACGCAGGCACGTTGCCGTGTGCGATGTGCAGTTGTGATGATGGACAGCATGTTCGAGCACGGGGGTGCGGCAGATGAGCCGCCACGCATACCGACATCACGTCTCACCGACTACGCGGAGCTGAGCGGGGCGCCCGCCGCCGACGCTCCCCCGCTGTCGGGGAACCCGGCCGGAGAGCCGGAGCCGGACCCCGCCGTCCGGAAACCGCCCGCCCCGGAGGCGGAGCCGGTCGTCGAGGGCCCCGTCGCCGAGGGCTCTGTCGTCGAGGATCCCGAAGTGGCTGCGCGCAGAAAGGCGTTCGCCCGGTTGCTGGGCGAGTTCCGGCGGACGGCCGTGCTCGTGCCGCTGGGCGACGAACCCGGCCCGGCGGAGGAACGCGGGCTGCTGACCGCCGACTTCAACGGCATCAGGTTCATCCTCGCCTTCTCCGACGAGCAGGCGCTGGCCCGCTACGCGCAGGCCCGTGGCGCGTACACCCGGGAATGGACGTACCGCACCGTGCTCGGTGCCCGGCTGCTCGACGTGGCGGTGCCCGCGGCCGGGGTGCCGTGCGGGGTGGCACTGGACTGCGCGGACGGCCCGGACGGCGTGGTGTTCCCGCCGGTGCGGGGCATCGTGCCGGCCGAGGCCGCCGTCGACGGCCACGAGGAGGACGCGGCATGACGGGCGGCGGAAACGGTGGCGGCAAGGATCTGAAGGCCGGCGGTCTGGACCTGGTCGCGAAGGGACTGACCGAGGCGCTGGGCGAGCTGAAGGAACTCGGCATGGTCGGCGAGGCCGGCGCCGGACGCGGCTTCGGCGACATCGCGCTGTCCGGCCTGGAGCTCGGCCACGAAGGCCTGACCGAGACGTTCAAGTCCTTCTGCGAGCGCTGGGAGTGGGGCGTGCGGTCACTGGTCAACGAGGGCAACGCCTTCGCGGTCAAGACCGGTCTGTCCGCGGGCACTTACTACGAGACCGAGCAGTACGTCGAGGGATCCCTCAAGGTCGTGACGAACGCAGCGATCGGCAACCCGTACGCCACCGAGGAGGAGGTGATCGGGCAGGGCTGGGGCGACATCGCCACCTCCGGCGCGTTCGGCGGCGCCGACTACAGCAAGGAGTCCTTCGACCAGGCCATGGCGAACAGTGCGCAGGGCTGGAAGGACGCCGGCCGCGATGTCATGACCTCCCACACGGTCGGCCCGCTGGGCCTCAACCCGGAGAACCTGCACGGCGCGGCGGGCATGTCCGACGCCGAGTACGACCAGTGGCTCGACAGCACCTTCGGTCCGTCCCCCGAAGCGCGCGCGGCGGCCGCCGAGCAGCAGGGCGGGGGTGAGCAGTAGTGGGCATCCTGGGTGACATCGGTGACGGCATCAAGGGCGGCATCAACCACGGCCTGGCCATCGGTGAGGACCTCGTCGACGAGGGCAGGAAGAAGGTCGGCGAGGGGGTCGACTGGGCCACCGGCAAGGTCGGTGACGGCCTGGACCACGTGGGCCTGCACGACGCCGCGGACGCGGTCGAGGACTGGGGCGACGAGGTGGCCTCCGACCTCGGCGCCACCCCCGGTGAGCAGCAGCTCGGCCAGACCGAGGAGGCCAACGAACTCGTCCACGGCAATCCCGCCAGGATCAGTGAGTCCGCGAAGCATCTCAAGGACTTCCACACCGCCTTCGACCACGTCGCCCAGGGCATGAAGAAGGTCGACGCGTCCGGCTGGGCGGGCGAGGGCGGCGACGCGTTCCGCGAGAAGTTCGGTGTCCATCCCACCAAGTGGGCGCAGGCCTCCGACGCCTGTGACAAGGCCGCGGCGGCACTGGAGGCGTACGCCGACACCGTCAAGTGGGCGCAGGGCAGGGCCAAGGAGGCCGTCGAGCTCTACAAGAAGGGCCGGAAGGCGTCCGACGACGCGGTCGCGGCGTACAACAAGCGCGTCGACGCCTACAACGCCAAGGTCAAGGCGAACGAGGACCCCGGCCCGAGGCCCGAGCCGTTCCGGGATCCCGGCAAGGCCGACATCACCAAGGCCCGGGAAACCCTGGCCGAGGCCCGCAAGCAGCGCAACACCAGCGCTTCCGAGGCCGGGACCAAGGTCAAGGGGGCTCTCGCGCACGCGCCCGCCGAGCCGCCTCCGCTGGACCGCCTCGGCAACAACCTCGTCGACGGCTACCAGGCCGTCAACACCGAATTGACGCATGTCGTCGGCGGTGCGCTCAAGGGCACCGCCGGCCTCGTCAACTTCGCCCGCGGCCTCAACCCCACCGATCCGTACAACCTCACGCATCCGGCCGCATACCTGCAGAACGTGTCCATGACGCTCTCCGGCCTCGTCTCCACGGCTGCGCATCCCGAGCGGATCGTCACCGCCGCCGTCGACGGCTTCAAGAAGGACCCCTCGGAGTTCGTCGGCCGCCTCATCCCCGAGCTCATCGGTACCAAGGGCGCGGGCCTGGCCCGGAGCGGTGTACGCCTCGGTCTCAAGACGGGCGCGAAGGAAGGACTGGAGAGCGGGCTGCGCCGGGAGGCGCGCAACGGCGCCGAGCAGCATCCGCAGACACGTGCGCAGCAGCCCCACGAGAAGACCTGCGAGAAGGATCCGGTCGACGTGGCCAGCGGCCACATGGTGCTGGCCCAGGGTGACGTGTCGCTGCCGGGCCGCCTCCCGCTGGTGTTCAAGCGGGAGTTCGAGTCCTCGTACCGGGCGGGCCGCTGGTTCGGCCCCACCTGGTCCTCCACCGTCGACCAGCGTCTGGAGATCGACACCGAGGGAATCGTCCTCGTCGGCGAGCACGGTCTGCTGCTGACCTTCCCGCACCCGGCGCCGGGGGCGCCGACCCTCCCCCACCGGGGGCCGCAGTGGCGCCTGGACCGGACGGCCCAGGGCTACACGGTCACCGATCCGCGCTCCGGTCGCGTCCTGAGTTTCGGGCAGCGGGGGGAGTACGAGGCGCTGCTGGAGCGCATCGACGACAGAAGCGGCCACTGGATCGCCTTCGAGTACGACGAGGACACCGGCGCCCCCTGTTCGGTGTACGACAGCGCGGGGCGCCGCCTGCTGCTGACCAGCCGCGAGGGACGGGTCACCTCGCTGCGTCTGGCGGGCGGAGCGCCGGACGGCGCCGACCAGGAGATCGTCCGGTACGGGTACGGCCCCGACGGTCATCTCGCCGAGGTCACCGGTTCGTCGGGAACTCCCCTGCGGTTCGCGTACGACGAGCCGGGGCGCATCACCGCGTGGACCGACACGAACGGGAACACCTTCTCGTACACCTACGACGACCGGGACCGCTGCGTCGGCCAGTCCGGCGGCGCCGGGCACCTGCGGTCGGTCTTCCGGTACGAGGACGGTCCCGAGCCGGGGTTCACGACCACCGCCGTGACCGACTCGCTCGGCCACACCACGCGTTACCGGATCGACCGGCACCGGCGGGTCGTCACCGCCGTCGACGCGTGCGGTGCGGCCACGCACCACACCTACGACGACAAGGGACGTCTCCTCTCGCGCACGGATCCGCTCGGCGGCACGACGTCGTTCACGTACGACCAGGACGGCAACCAGACGTCCGTCACCCGGCCGGACGGCCACACGGCGCACGCGGAGTACGCTCACGGCCTGCCCGTGAAGGTGATCGGTGCCGACGGCACCGCGATGCACCAGCAGTACGACGAGCGCGGCAACCGCGTCCGGCTGACGGCTCCGGGCGGGCGGACCACCCGCTTCGCGTACGACTCCGCAGGGCACCTCGCCTCGGTCACCGACGCGCTGGGCGACACCACGCGGGTCCGCTGCGACGCCGCGGGGCTGCCGACGCACGTCACCGATCCGCTCGGCGCGACCACCCGGTACGAACGGGACGCGTTCGGACGCCCCGTCGCGATCACGGATCCGCTCGGGGCGACCACCCGCCTCGAATGGACCGTGGAGAGCAGGCTCGCCCGGCACATCTCCCCGGACGGCGGCGTCCAGTCGTGGACGTACGACGGCGAGGGCAACTGCACGAGCCACACCACCGCCACGGGCGCGGTGACCCGTTTCGAGTACACCGACTTCGACCTCCTGACGGCCCGGACCGACCCCGACGGAGCACGTCACGAGTTCACCTACGACACGGAACTGCGCCTGACCAAGGTCACCAACCCGCTGGGGCTGACGTGGAGTTACGACCACGACCCGGCGGGCCGGGTGGTCTCGGAGACGGACTTCGACGGGCGCACGGCCGGCTACCGGCACGACGCGGCGGGACGCCTCGCGGCCCGGACCACCGTCTCGGGTGACGTCGTCACCTTCGAGCGCGACGCGCTGGGCCGGGTGGTCCGCAAGGAGGCCGGCGGCCGGGTCACCACGTATGCCTACGACTTCACGGGCCAACTCGCCGAAGCCCGCGGGCCCGACGTCGCCCTCGTCCGGCTCCGGGACCGCGCCGGTCTCCTCCGGTCCGAAACGGTCGACGGGCGCACCATCACGTACACCTACGACCAACTGGGCCGACGCGTCTCGCGGCGCACGCCCGCGGGCGCGACCAGCACGTGGGCGTTCGACGCGGCAGGAAACCGGACGGAACTGGCCACGTCCGGCCGCACCGTGGCCTTCTCCTTCGACGCCACGGGCCGGGAGACGGCCCGCCGGTTCAGCAGCGGGATCGGCATCCATCACACCTTCGACGCACTCGGACGGCTCACCGGCCAGACGCTCCGGAACGCGCGCGAGGAGTCCCTCGCGCATCGCGCGTACGTCTATCGTCCCGACGGGAACCTGTCGGCGGTCGAGGACCCCCTGCTCGGCGCGTGCACCTTCGGTCTCGATCCGACGGGCCGGGTCACCACCGTCCAGGGGGCGAACTGGACGGAGCGGTACGCCTACGACGCCTCCGGCAACCAGACCGACGCCGAGTGGCCCGACGCCCCCGTCGGCCGGGAAGCCGCCGGTCCCCGCGCGTACACGGGCACCAAGGTCGTGCGCGCCGGCCGGGTCCACTACACGTACGACGAGGCCGGCCGCGTGGTCGAGCGCCGGGTCCGGCGGCTGTCGGGGCCGGTGGACGTCTGGCGCTACTCCTGGGACGTCGAGGACCGTCTGACCGGGGTGACGACACCGGACGGCACGCGCTGGCGGTACCGCTACGACCCCACGGGGCGCCGCACCGCCAAACTGCGGCTCGCCGCCGACGGACGGTCGGTGGCCGAGCGAACCGACTTCACCTGGGACGGCCCGACGCTGTGCGAGCAGAGCACGACCGTCGCCGAGTCGCCGAACGTCGTCACACTGACCTGGGACCACGCGGGCGCGCGCCCGCTCACCCAGACGGAGCGCATCCACGCGGCCGGCGCTCCGCAGACGGAAGTGGACTCCCGCTTCTTCGCCATCGTCACGGACCTCGTCGGCACACCCCGCGAACTCGTCGACGAGAGCGGCGCCACGGCATGGCGGGCCCGCTCCACTCTGTGGGGCACGACCGCGTGGAGCAAGGACAGCACCGCCTACACGCCGCTGCGCTTCCCCGGGCAGTACTTCGACCCGGAGACGGGCCTGCACCAGAACTACTTCCGCCACTACGACCCCGCGACGGGGCGGTACCTCACCGGCGATCCGCTCGGGCTGACTCCGGCGCCCAACCCTGCCTCCTACGTGCCCAATCCCCACACCTGGTCGGACCCGTTGGGCCTGTCGCCCTGCCCGCCCCATCTTTTCCGGGGCACCACCCGAGGCTTCGAGGGGAGCCCCGGGGTGCAGCGGCACGGCATCACGCCCACGTCGTCCGACCCCGGAGTGGCCACCGTCTTCGCGACCCAGGCCGAGCGGTTCGGGGACGCCGTCGTCGAGATCTATCCCCGCGGCGCCCTGAACGACGTCCCGGTCCACGAGGGCTACATCGCCCGCGAAGCCGAATGGCCGGTCGAGCTGAGCCCTGCCGAACTCTCTTCCCGCGCCTCGGTACAGGTGCCGTCGTCCGTCGCCCGGGACATTCTGAGCGAGATGGGCATCGACGTCCCCCGCCGCATCGGCAACGGCGATATCGATCCGCTGCTCGAATACGATATTCCGAAGCTGACACCGGAGCAGATCAGCCACTTCGTCGAGGAGGCCCACCGCCGTGCCTGACCCCGCGGTCCTGAGCGTGCTGTCGCTCGAACCGATGACATCCGAGGACACCGTCGTCTGTGTGGTGCGCTGCCTTCAGGGCACCGCCGTGCTCGGCTCCCGTTTTCGGACCGAGGCGGGCACCGGGGACTCACTCGCGCTGACCCGGATCGAGTGGTACGGCAGGGAGGTGACGGAACTCGACACCGTGCACTCCGGCAGGGTGACCCTGACCGGCGCAGGCGCGGGGCTTGTGGTGCCGCAGACCACCCTCGTGTCGGTGGAGTGACACGCCCCTCGTCACCCGAGGAACGACAGGCGCACCTTCCGGTCGGGGTTGTCCTTGTTCGTGTCGACCAGGCACACCGACTGCCACGTCCCCAGCTCCAGCCGCCCGGCGACGACCGGCAGGGTGGCATGGGGCGGGACCATGGCCGGAAGCACGTGGTCGCGGCCGTGGCCGGGGCTGCCGTGCCGGTGCTGCCAGCGGTCGTCGGCGGGGAGCAGGGTGTGCAGGGCGGCGAGCAGGTCGTCGTCACTGCCGGCCCCGGTCTCGATGATCGCGACTCCGGCGGTGGCGTGCGGGACGAAGACGTTCAGCAGACCGTCCCGGCCCGCCGCCGCCTCGGCGAGGAACGCCTCGCAGTCGCGGGTGAGGTCGACGACGTTCTCGGACGAGCCGGAGGCGATGTTCAGGACACGCGTGGTGAAGGCTTCGGACATGACCCCATCCTGACCCGTGGGCCGCATTTCACACCTGACCTGGCGCCCGTTCGGTGGTACGCGCATTCCACTCCGCGAGACGCCATTGACCGTGCACACGCAGTCTGGCTACTTTCTGCCGCATGTTGCGTTCAGCCCTGCTCACCACGCGCGGTCACATCGACCTGCTGCGGGTGGCCTCCGCCGCGTGTCGCCGCGGCTGCTGACGCCCTTTCACCCTGCTGACACCGCGCCCCTGCGCCTCGCCCGTCCGCATGTCCGATCACACGTCGGCCTCCTGACGCGCTGATCGCCGGGCTCGGTCGCGCCCTCGCGCACCTCCTTCCGGTCGCTCTCCTCCCGTGGAGCAGTCATGAGCATCAGCCATGCCCCGCCGGGCTCTCAAGAGTCCGACATTCCGGCTATATCCAAGAACGTCAGCGCCTCCGAGCACGCGTCGCCGGCCCTCGAACCCATCGTCCCCGCCTCCACCCGCCGCACCCGGGTCCCGCGCTGGCTGCGCCGCACCTCCGGCCCGCTCCTCCTCCTCGCGCTGTGGCAAGTCCTGAGCAGCACAGGGGTGCTGACCCCCGACGTCCTCGCCTCGCCGGGCACCATCGCCCGGGTCGGAAAGGACCTGGTGGCGGACGGGTCGCTGCCCAACGCCATGGGCGTGTCGCTGCAGCGCGTCGCCGTGGGCCTGCTCCTCGGAACCGTCGTCGGTACCGGACTCGCCCTGCTGTCGGGGCTGTTCCGGATCGGCGAGGACCTGGTCGACGCCAGCGTCCAGATGCTGCGCACCGTGCCGTTCGTCGGCCTGATCCCGCTGTTCATCATCTGGTTCGGCATCGGCGAGGCACCGAAGGTCGCGATCATCACCCTCGGCGTGTCCTTCCCGCTCTACCTCAACGTGTACGCCGGCATCCGCGGCGTCGACTCCCAGCTCATCGAGGCCGGGGAATCCCTCGGACTGTCCCGATGGGGACTGGTGCGCCATGTCGTCCTGCCCGGCGCGCTGCCCGGTGCCATGACCGGCCTGCGCTACTCGCTGGGCATCGCCTGGCTCGCCCTCGTCTTCGCCGAGCAGATCAACGCGGACGCCGGGATCGGCTTCCTCATGGTGCAGGCCCGCGACTTCCTGCGCACCGACGTGATCGTGGTGTGCCTGATCGTCTACGCCTTCCTCGGCCTGCTCGCCGACTTCATCGTCCGCTCCCTCGAAAGGCTGCTGCTGCAATGGCGACCGACGTTCACCGGCCGGTGACTGCCGACCCGACCGCGCCCGCCTCGGCACCGGCGGTACGCGTGGACGGGCTGACCCGCTCCTTCGACGGCCGCGCCGTCATCGACAACCTCCGACTGGACGTCGAACCGGGCGAGTTCGTGGCCCTGCTCGGCCGGAGCGGCTGCGGCAAGTCCACCCTGCTGCGCATCCTGGCCGGCCTGGACCGGGACATCGAGGGCACGGTCCTCGTACCGCGCCGCAAGGCCGTCGCCTTCCAGGCGCCCCGACTGATGCCGTGGAAGAAGGTGTGGCGCAACGTCCTCCTCGGACTGCCCGGCAAGCCCGGACGAGCCGTCGCCGAACAGGCGCTGACGGAAGTCGGACTCACCCACCGCTCGGACGCGTGGCCCAAGACGCTCTCCGGGGGTGAGGCCCAACGCGCCTCGTTGGCACGGGCGTTGGTCCGCGAACCCGACCTGCTGCTGCTCGACGAGCCGTTCGGCGCGCTCGACGCCCTCACCCGCATCAAGGCGCAGCGGCTCGTCGGCCGGCTGTGGCAGCGCCGCGGCTGCGCCGTCCTGCTGGTCACGCACGACGTCGAGGAGGCGGTGCTGCTCGCGGACCGCGTCCTCGTCATGGACGACGGCGTCATCGCCTACGAGACGACGGTCGACCTGGACCGCCCCCGTGACATCACCGACCCGCGGTTCGCCGAGCTGCGCGGCGAACTCCTGGAACGGCTCGGCGTCGACACCGCCGCCGAAGCGGCCTGACCTCCCTCCCCTCCCGGCTCACCCCTTGCCCGGGAGCCGAACACACCCTCATCTGAACCGACCGAACGGAATCACCATGCGACGACGTCTCGCTCCCGCCGCACTGCTCCTCCCCCTCGCCCTGCTGCTCACCGCCTGCGGCGGCAACTCGGCGGCCGACAGCCCGGTCGGCGGCGGGACCGACGGCAAGGGCTCGCTCACGCTCGACGTCGGTGACCAGAAGGGTGGTTCGGAAGCGGTGCTGCGGGCCGCCGGGGAGCTCGACGACCTCGACTACAAGATCAAGTGGTCGACGTTCACGTCCGGCCCGCCCCTGCTGGAGGCGGTCAACGCCAAGGCCGTCGACATCGGCGGCGTGGGCAACACCCCGCCCGTCTTCGCGGCCGGCGCCGGCTCGAAGATCAAGGTGGTGGCCGCCTGGCACGGCACGTCCAAGGGCGACACCATTCTCGTACCCCCGAAGTCCCCGCTGAAGAAGCCCGCGGAGCTCAAGGGCAAATCGATCGCCGTGGCACAGGGCTCGTCCGCCCACTACCAGCTGGTCGCCTCACTCAAGAAGGCCGGGCTGGAACTGGGCGACGTCAAGGTGAAGTACCTGCAGCCGGCCGACGCGCTGGCCGCCTTCACCAGCGGCAAGGTGGACGCCTGGGCGGTCTGGGACCCGTACACCTCGCAGGTGTTGAAGGCCGGGCAGGGCCGCGTCCTGACCGACGGCGACGGCGTGGTGAACGGCCTCACCTTCCAGGTGGCCGCCCCCGACGCGCTCCGGGACAAGAAGAAGGCCGCCGCCGTCAAGGACTACCTGGAGCGGCTGCGGCGCGCCCAGGACTGGGTCTTCGCCCACCCCGCGGCCTGGGCGAAGGTGTGGGCGAAGGACACCGGGCTGCCCTACGAGGTGGCCCTGGCATCGGTGAAGAGGACCAACGCCTCGCGCGTCCCGGTGGCCGTCGACGACAAGCTCGTGGCCTCCGAGCAGGAGATCGTCGACACCTTCGCCGGTCTGAAGCTGATCCCGCGCAAGGTCGACTTCGGTGACTTCGTGGACACCCGCTTCAACGGCGATCTGCCTGCGTCGACCACCGCTCCCCGCGTCTACAAGGAGTCGTGACCGTGACCGTCCACCTCCACTGGTTCCTGCCCACCGGCGGCGACGGCCGCACGCTCGTGGACCGGCACGCCTACGCCGCCAACCCCGTCGACCGCGCACGACCGGTGAGCGGGGTGCGCCCTCCCGACATCGACTATCTGGCCCAGATCGCCAAGGCGGCCGAGCAGTTGGGCTTCGAGGCGGTGCTCACCCCGACCGGCACCTGGTGCGAGGACGCCTGGCTGACCACGGTGGCACTCGCGCAGCACACCGAGCGGCTGAAGTTCCTGGTCGCGTTCCGCCCCGGCGTCATCTCCCCCACGCTCGCGGCGCAGATGGCGGCCACCTATCAGCGCATCACGCGCGGACGGCTCCTGCTCAACGTCGTGACCGGCGGCGACTCCACCGAGCAGCGGCGTTTCGGCGACCACCTCGACCACGACCGGCGCTACAGCCGCACGGACGAGTTCCTCTCCGTCGTACGGGGCGTGTGGAGCGGCCGCCCCTACGACTTCGACGGAACCCACTACCAGGTCGAGGGCGGACTGACGGCGCTGCCGCCCGACCCGCTGCCGGAGATCTTCTTCGGCGGCTCGTCGCCCGCCGCCGGGCCCGTCGCCGCACGGCACGCCGACGTGTACCTGACCTGGGGCGAGCCGCCCGCCCAGGTCAAGGAGAAAATCGACTGGATCCGCTCGCTCGCCGAGCGCGAGGGACGCACGGTGCGCTTCGGGATCCGGCTGCACACCATCTCGAGGGACTCCTCCGCCGAGGCGTGGACGACGGCCGACCGGCTGCTCGGCGACCTCGACCCCGAGACGATCGCCGCCGCGCAGGCCGCGCTCGGTCGCAGCGAGTCGGTGGGACAGCAGCGCATGCTCGCCCTGCACGGCGGCTCGCGGGACGAGCTGGAGATCTCCCCGAACCTGTGGGCCGGCGTGGGTCTGGTCCGCGGTGGTGCCGGAACGGCGCTCGTCGGCAGCCACGCCGAGGTCGCGGACCGGATCGAGGAGTACCACGCGCTCGGCATCGAGCACTTCGTTCTCTCCGGCTATCCCCATCTGGAGGAGGCGTACTGGTTCGGCGAGGGAGTGATCCCGGACCTGGCCGCCCGTGGGCTGCTGCCCGGGGCCGGGGCCGTCGGCGGTGGCGCACCGCTGCTGGTCGCGAGCGGCCGCTGAACTCTCCCGCCCGGGAAGATACCGGACCCCGGTCCGGTTGGCAGAGGAGTGAACAGCACCGGGGCAGGGACGCACGAGGTCGACGTGGTCGTCATAGGCGCTGGGCAGGCGGGCCTGTCCAGCGCCCACCACCTGCGGCGGACCGGGTCCGAGCCGGGGCGGGACTTCGTCGTGCTGGACCACGCCACGCGGCCGGGCGGCGCCTGGCAGTTCCGCTGGCCGTCACTGACGTACGGC
The DNA here is from genome assembly GCF_055567695.1 of Streptomyces sp. NPDC026417. Taxonomy (NCBI): domain Bacteria; kingdom Bacillati; phylum Actinomycetota; class Actinomycetes; order Kitasatosporales; family Streptomycetaceae; genus Streptomyces; species Streptomyces sp. NPDC026417. Next base: position 252,792 of record NZ_JBVHPY010000006.1, on the reverse strand, counting down.
AAGGTGCACGGCATGCACGCGCTGCCGGGGATGGAGCTGACGGACGCCGATCCGGCCCGGCCGTCCTCCGAGGTCATCGCGGAGTACTTCGACGCCTACGAGCGCACCTTCGATCTGCGCGTACGCCGGCCGGTGGACGTCCGTGCGGTGCGCGAGGGCGACGGCGGGCGGCTGCTCGTCGAGACCTCGGACGGCTCCTGGGCGGCGCGGGCGCTGATCAACGCGACCGGCACCTGGGACCGGCCGTTCTGGCCGCGCTATCCGGGCCAGGAGACCTTCCGTGGCCGCCAGCTGCACACCGCGCAGTACCCGGGACCGGAGGAGTTCGCCGGACTGCGGGTCGTCGTCGTGGGCGGGGGCGCGTCCGGCACCCAGCACCTGATGGAGATCGCCCCGTACGCGGCGGAGACCAGCTGGGTGACCCGGCGGCCCCCCGTGTTCCGGGAGGGGCCCTTCGACGAGGAGGTGGGCAGGGCCGCGGTCGCGCGCGTGGAGGAGCGGGTCCGGCGGGGCCTGCCCCCGCAGAGCGTGGTGTCCGTGACCGGGCTGCCCCTGAACGACGCGATCCGGCGGGGCCTCGCGGACGGTGTCCTGGACCGGCTCCCCATGTTCGACCGGATCACCCCGGACGGCGTGGCATGGGACGACGGGCGGCACGTGGACGCCGACGTCATCCTGTGGGCCACCGGGTTCCGTGCGGCGATCGACCACCTCGCCCCGCTGCGGCTGCGCGAGCCGGGCGGCGGCATCCGCGTCGACGGCACGCGGGCGGTCGCCGACCCTCGCGTCCACCTGGTCGGTTACGGCCCGTCGGCCAGCACGATCGGCGCCAACCGGGCCGGACGCGCGGCGGTGCGGGACATCAGGCGGTTGCTGGCGGAGGTGCCGGCCAGCGCGTGACGTCCGGGCGGGCCGGCGCATTGCCCGCCCGGTCAGCGCGAGGGTGAGGCCGAGGCGATCTTCTGGTTCCGGTTGAACTCGGCGACGTTCCTCTGGTGCTCCTCGTAGACGGCTGTGAAGCGCGTGTCGCCCGGCTTGACGGTGACGAAGTACAGCCAGTCGCCCGGGGTGGGGTTGATCGCCGCGCGCATCGCCTCCTCGCCGGGGTTGGCGATCGGCGTAGGGGGCAGCCCCATGCGCTGGTACGAGTTGTACGGGTTGTCGAGCTTGGTGTCCTTCTGCGTGGTCGTCAGGCTGCTGCGGTTCAGCGCGTAGTTGAGGGTGGAGTCCATCTGCAGCGGCATGCCCCGCTCCAGCCGGTTGAAGATGACACGGGCGACCTTGCCCATGTCCTCCTTGGTGGCGGCCTCGGCCTGGACGATGCTCGCGATCGTGACCGCCTGATACACGTTCATCGCGTTGCGCTGGGCCCCCGCGGTGACCTGGCCGCCGTTGAACTTCTTGTTCGCGGTGGCGACCATGAACGACAGCAGCGACTCGGGGCTGGTCTTCTCGTCGAGCGGATACGTGGCGGGGAAGAGGTAGCCCTCCGGGTTGCCCTCGGCGTCATTGGGCAACTTCAGACCGGCCTTGCCCAGGGACTTCCTGGTACTGCCGGCCGGCAGGCGCAGGGCTTTGTCCACGGCGCCGTACACCTGGACCGCTCGCCAGCCCTCCGGAATCACCAGGGACCTGGGACGCGCGTCCTCGTCGTCCATGGTCAGCAGCGGCACCGCCACGGCGGTGGCCGCGACGACGGCTCCGGTCGCGATCAGGGCGACCCGGCCCCGGCGCGTCAGTCGAATCGTGCTCCGTGGCGGAGTGTTGGTCTGCATGCGGGCACGGTAACCCGCTAAAGCTCACAAACCCGACATATCTTCATCTTGTCGGCTCCAGTTGAGCGTCTCGGCGGACGAGGGCGGCGTAACGGCCGTCCCGCTCCAGCAGCTCCTCGTGCGTGCCGCGTTCGGCAGCGCGGCCGGCGTCCAGGACCACGATCTGGTCGGCGCCCCGGATGGTGGACAGCCGGTGCGCGATGGTGAGCGTCGTCCGGTTGGCCGACAGGGCGTCGATGGCTTCCTGGACGGCGCGCTCCGTGCGGGTGTCCAGGGCGCTGGTCGCCTCGTCGAGGATGAGCACCGGCGGGTCGCGCAGGATCGTGCGGGCGATGGCCAGACGCTGCTTCTCGCCGCCGGAAAACCGGTGCCCGCGCTCGCCGACCACCGTCTCGTACCCGTCGGGCAGGGAGGCGATGTGCTCGTGGATCTGGGCCGCCCGGGCCGCCGCATGCAGCTCCTCGTCGGTGGCGTCCGGCTTGGCGAAGCGCAGGTTGTCGGCGACCGAGGCGTGGAACAGGTACGTCTCCTGGGAGACCACGCCGACCGCGCGGGCGAGCGTGTCGAAGTCCAGGTCGCGCACGTCGACCCCGTCCAGCGTGACGCGCCCGCCCGTGACGTCGTAGAGCCGGGGCACGAGATAGCTGAGCGTGGACTTGCCGGAGCCGGTCGGGCCGACGACGGCGAGGCTGCCGCCCGCGGGCACCGTGATGTCGATGCCCTGAAGGACCGGTCCGCCCTTGCCGTCGTAGCGGAACTCGACGTCCTCGAAGCGGATCTCGCCCTTGACCTGGTCGAGGTGGACCGGCTGCTCCGGCTCGGTGATGTCGATGGGCAGGTCGAGGTACTCGAAGATGCGCTGGAAGAGCGCGAGCGAGGTCTGGATCTGGACGCCCGTCGACAGCAGGCTCACGGTCGGCCGGAAGAGCCCCTGTTGGAGCGAGACGAAGGCGACGAGCGTGCCGATGGAGATGGCCGGCCCGCCGAACTGCAGGGCCAGTCCCGCGGTCCAGTAGATGACGGCGGGCATGGCGGCCATGACGATGGTGATGACGGCCATGCGCCAGCGGCCCGCCATGTTCGACCTGACTTCCAGGTCGACCAGGCTCTCGGACTCGTCGGCGAAGGATCGCGTGAGCGAGTCGGCGCGGCCCATGGTCCGGCCGAGGAGGATGCCGCTGACGGACAGCGACTCGGTGACGGTGGCGGCCATCGTGGCCATCTGCTTCTGGCGTTGCGTCGCAATCTTCTTGCGCTCGCGGCCGACCCGGCGGCTGATCCAGACGAAGACCGGCAGCAGGAGCAGCGAGACGACCGTGAGCCGCCAGTCCAGGGCGACCATCGCGACGATCGTGGCGACGACGCTGGTGAGATTCGAGACGAGCGACGTGGCGGTGGAGGTGACCGTGGCCTGCATGCCGCCGATGTCGTTGGCGATGCGGGACTGGACCTCTCCGGTGCGCGTGCGGGTGAAGAAGGCGAGCGACATGCGCTGCAGCCGCCCGTAGACGGCGGTGCGCAGATCGTGCATGACGCGCTGGCCGACCGTGGTGGAGATCAGCGTCTGCAGCACGCCGAAGACGCTGGTGACGACCGCGCTCAGGATCATGCCGAGCGCGAGCAGGCTCAGCAGACCGGTGCGGCCCTCGGGGATCGCGACGTCAAGGATCTCCCTCAGCAGGAAGGGCGTGGCGACGGAGACCAGGGACGCGGCGCCGACCAGCAGGCCGACGACCGCGAGCCGGCCGCGGTAGGGGCGGAAGAGCTTCAGGATGCGGCGCACCTGACGCGGCTGCTCGGCCTCGGCGGGTGGCGGGGTCCAGGTGGGGCGATCGGGGCGCATGGGCTCCTACGGGAGGTGAGACGAGGACGACTGACGGAGCATAGCTCATTGTTACCTATACTCACAATGAACGGCATCCTGATATTGTTCCCGCATGACCACCCCCGATGCCGACGGCCTGCTCGCCGAGCAGTTGCTGCGGCTGACCCGTCGCGTGCACCGCATCCAGAAGCGCCATCTGGAGCAGCGCGCCCTGGGCATCACGCCGGCCCAGTCGCGGCTCCTGCGCACCCTGGCCCACTACGGCTCGCCGCCCCGGATGGCCGATCTGGCCGAGCGCCTGGAGGTGGTGCCGCGCGCCGTGACCACGCTGGTCGACGGCCTGGAGGCGAACGGGAAGGTCCGCCGGGTGCCCGACCCCAGCAATCGCCGGGTGATCCGGATCGAGGTCACGGACGACGGGCGCAAGGCGCTGCGGGAGCTGCGCGGCGCGCGCCGGTCGGCGGCCGAGGAGATCCTGGCTCCGCTCACGGACGCGCAGCGCGAGGTGCTCGGCGAGCTGCTGGACACCCTGGTCGACGGCACGCCCGGCGCGGAGCCGCCCTGCTGACCGTCCCTGGGGCGGTGGCCGACCGGAACGCGTGAGTCCGCGTGGTGGCCGAGCACACGCCGACGAGGGGGTCGTCCCCGCCGACGCCGGCTGCTGCGCCTTCGCCGGTGACCGCGGCATGCCGCACCCGGAACTCACCGAGGCGGCCACGCGCAGGGAGGCCGCGTTCGTGGCGACCCGCGCCTTCGACGCGCACCGCTCGGCGAACCGCAGATGCGGGGTCGGCATGGACCACGCGACGGGCCGCGGCTACCGCTCCGTCCTGCTGGAGCCGAGCGCGCGACCCGTCTCAGCGGGGCCTGCCGACCTCCGGGCACCGGTCTGCGCGTCACCGGTGACCGATCAGCGGTCAGCAGCGGCTCAGGTCCTCGGTCAGCGTCCCCTGCACGGTGACCAGGGTCCGATCGTGGCACCCGTCCGAGCCGCGCAGCCGGTAGCGCTCACGCGTGGTGGCGACCGCGTGCCGCTGGTCGCGCGGCACGTTCGCCGTGTACGTCGCGTCGCCCGTATAGATGTCGTCCGCCTTCGACCAGGCGGTGCGGCGGCCGCGCGTCTCGTCGACCGACACCCGGTCGCCGAGGGTCAGCACCGTCCGCAGCCGGTCACCGGCGCCCAGCGTCGTGGTGCCGTCCATGGTGTACGTGCGGTGTGTGCGCGTCACGACGGCCGGTCCGCGTCCGTCCACGGTGACCTTCTCGTCGTCCGTCCAGACGGCGTCGAGGCCGTCCGTGCTCTCGCCGTCGGTCCAGCGGTGCACGGAGGTGTTGGCCAGCGTGCGGCGCACGGTGGTGGTGACGCGGCCGTGCGAGGTGTCGGCGTATCCGGCCACCGTCAGCCGGTGGCCGCCCTCGGTGTCCAGCCGGTGTTCGGAACCAGGCGTGTGCACGGAGGAGTTGGTGAGGTCTCCCGCGGTGACCTCGGTGAGCGCGCCGGAGACGTGCGCGCGCCCCGCGTCCTGCCACACCAGCACGTTGACCGGGGTGCTCCAGCCGCTCCGGCCCGCGGGGACCCCGGCCACGGAGACGTCGATCCGGTGGGCTCGGCCGTCGTTGAGGAGTCCGGCGAACGGGGTCAGGTCGTACTCGATCGGCTTGATGTCGAAGGCGCGGGGACCCGGAATCACATACCAGAGGAAGGGGTTGGACCACCCGCCGGTCCACACGGTCGGAAACGGAGCCGCGACACCGGCGAGCCGGCCGTCCACCGTGATCTGCACCTCGCGGTAGGGGCCGTCGGTGGCCTTGCAGGAGTACGGCGCGGCGTCGGGCACCGTCAGGTACCAGTACTCCTCACACCCGCCGCCCGAACCGGTGGCGTACACCTCGGCGACGATCCGTTCGCTGTTGCGTGGTGCGGTGAGCGTCCCGTCCTTGAGGGTGAGGACGCGGTCGGGGGGTGAGGCGGGGCTGGCGGAACCGGTGCGGGCGGCGGGTTGCGCGGGCGTGCCGCGCCGGGTCGTGACGCCGGGACCCATGGTGTGCCGGGCCGGGTAGAAGGTCAGGGTGACCTTGACGTCGATGACTCCGGTGTAGGTGTCGTCGACCACGTTGCCGATGAGCATCTCCACGTCACGGTGCTCCCGGAGGGTGTCGCCGTAGCGCGTCACGTCCTTCTCGACGGACCACTCGATGCCGTCGGGTGAGGGCTCGGGCGTCGATGTGCGGAAGACCTCGACTCCTCCGATGCGGAGGTATCCGAGACGGTCGAACTGCCGCCCCTTGACGGTGCCGTCGAGCCGCAGTACGACCTTGCTCCAGCGCTCACCACACCCGCTCGGCGGCGCGTACGTGCCGCGGTACGGCGTGAAGTCACGGAACTGCGCCTCGGCTACGGTGACCCGGCAGGCCTTGCCGCCGGGCCTGGAGACGGGCGGGGCGGCCGTCAGGGGATCGTGCCAGTCGGTACCGAACTCGGCCGGTGGGTCCACGGATTCGGCCGCGGAATCCTGCGCGGGGCTCGCCGCGGGAGCCGGGCCTGCGCCGAGGAGAGTGCTCACCGCGAGGATCGCTCCGGCGAGCATGGACATGATGACCGGTCTTCTCATGGGCGGTGTTCTACGGGGGAGTTGGCCTCGCCCGCAACGGTGCCAGGGAGACATCCGAGCCCCGGAACCCTTGGGGGCCGGGGCAATGAGCCGGGCAGGCCGGGGCCGGGCAGGCGGAGGCTACGCCTTCAGGTCGGCCTTGTCGCCCATCACCACCACCGGATGCCGGTCCGGGTCGAGCGTGCGCAGGAGGTAGTTCATGCCGGACTTGGACAGGCTCACGCAGGCCGAGGTACCGCTGCCGTGGTCCATGTGCAGCCAGATGCTGCCGCCCTTGGACTGGCCCTCGGGTCGGGTGGGGTCGTTCGGCGAGGTGCCCTTGACGCGGTTGTAGTCGATGGCGATGACGTAGTCGAAGTCGTGCCAGTGCGACTTGGCCCAGTAGTGCGGCGCCTGGAAGGACGCGGACCTGGTGTACGGAAGCCGCGCACCCGGGTCGGCGAGGACTCCGCCCGCGTCGCTGAGCGTGAACACACCGACGGGGCTGCGCTTGTCGCCCTCGTGGTGCTCGGTCGTCCAGCCCTTCTTGCCGTTGTGGCCCTTCCACGTACGGGTCCGGTCCCAGGTGGCGCCGTGCTTCGAATAGAGGACGACCGTCGAGTCGGCGGAGTCCTTGCCCTCTCCGTAGACGGCCACGACCTGGCGGGAGTTGGCGGGAATCTGCTTCTGCAGCCGGTCGCCGACGTCAGGGATGCGCTTCAGGTCGACCGTGCGCGCCGCGGCCCGGCCGGCCTCGCTGCCGCCGTCACCCTTCGTCCCGCTCCCCCCGTCCGAACCGCCGCAGGCCGACAGGGACATCAGAAGCACACCGCAGGCCGCCACAGCGACCCCCGCTCGCGCCGAACCGTTCGCACCGCCTGTTTGCATGCGGTCCATCGTCGCACCACGTGCGGGACCCCTGCCCGCGGCCCCCTCGCTTCCCGGTCATATGCGGGCGGTCCGGGCCGAATCTTTGCCCTGCGGAGAAAAACCGTTTGCCTCCGACCACGCTCCGAGGCGAACCTTTCACGGTTTGTTGCCGACTCTCGCGACCGGTTCGGTGCCGGCCACGGCAGCGGCGGTCGGTGCCGGTCCCTCGCGGGGCCGGGTTCGACCGCCCAGCGGTCCGGTGCCCGCGGCATGCGGCCGCGGGGCCACCGGCCCCGGGCCGGTTCCGCCCGGCCGCCGCGACCGGTTCGCCGTCGGTCCGCGCGGCCGTCCACCCCTGACACGAGCCACTGGGATGTCATGCAGATTCAAGACCTTCCGTATCCGGATCCGGGTGTGCCCGACGCGCGCTCGGGTCCCAGATTCCTGTGGTGGCTCGGCCGGAACCAACTGGGCGGACAGCTCAAGGCCCTCGCCTGGGGTCTGCTGCACTTCGTCGCCGTCTCCGGTTTGCCCTTCTGCGTCGGCCTGGCCGTCCAGGCCGTCGTCGACCGGTCCGGCAGCCGGCTCGCGCTGACCGGGGGGCTGATGGCCCTCTGCGGTGCGGCCATCGCGCTCGGCGAACTGATGCTGCACCGCACCGCCGTCACCAACTGGATCACCGCCGCGGCACGCGTCCAGCAGCTCCTGGCCCGCAGCACCGCCCGGCTGGGCTCGGCGCTGACACAGCGCGTGGCGGCCGGCGAGGTCGTCGCCGTCTCCACGGGTGACGTGGAGAAGATCGGCTGGTTCGTCGAGGCCCTGTCACGGTTCGCCGCCGCCGCACTCACCGTCGTCCTGGTCTGCGCCGGTCTGGTCGTCTACCAGCCCGCGCTCGGTGTCGTCGTCGCCGTGGGCGTGCCGGTTCTGGCGCTCGCCGTCCTGCCTCTCCTCCCGCCCGCCACCCGCCGCGCCGACCAGCAGCGCGAGAAGGCGGGACGCGCCACGGAACTGGCCTCCGACACGGTCGCAGGCCTGCGGGTGCTGCGCGGCATCGGCGGCGAGGAGCTGTTCCTCGACCGCTATCGCCGGGCCTCCCAGGAGGTCCGTCGCGCCGCGGTGCGCAGCGCCCGTATGTGGGCGCTGATCTCGGCGCTCCAGGTGCTGCTGCCGGGTCTGCTGCTCGTCGCGGTCGTCTGGTACGGGGTCCATCTGGCCCGCGACGGCCGCATCACGGTCGGCGAACTCGTCACGGTGTACAGCGCCGTCATGCTCCTCACGTATCCGCTGCGGCACTTCGAGGAGATCGCCATGGCGTATTCCTTCTCGCGGCCCTCCGCCAAGCGGGCCGCCCATGTGCTGTCGCTGGAACGGATCACGGACATCGCCGGTTCGCGCGACGCCGTCGTGCCGACCGGCGACCTGTACGACCCGGCGACCGGGCTGCTGGCACCCGCCGGACGGTTCACCGCCGTGGTGTGCGGCGACCCGGACGCGGCGGGCGTCCTGGCCGAGCGGCTCGGCGGACATGCGACGGGCGAGGAGGCCGGCGTCTCCGTGCTGCTGGGCGGAGTACCGCTGGACGAACTGCCCCTCGACTCGGCACGGTCCGCCGTCCTGGTCCAGGACAAGGACCCGGTGCTCCTGTCGGGCTCGCTGCGCGATCTGCTCGACGTCCCCGCCTCCGGCGCCGTGACTGCCCCCGAGGCCCTCGCGGCCGCACAGTGCGGTGATGTGCTGGACGCGCTCGCCCAGGGGTCGCTGGACGCCGGGGACCCGATGGACGCACGCATCACCGAACGGGGCCGGTCCCTGTCCGGCGGCCAACGGCAACGGCTGGCGCTGGCCCGGTCCCTGATCACCGACCCGGAGGTGCTGGTCCTGGACGAGCCCACGTCCGCGGTCGACTCACACACCGAGGCCCGGGTCGCCGACGGTGTCCGCTCCCTGCGAGCGGGCCGTACGACGGTCGTCTTCACCTCCTCACCCCTGCTCCTGGACCACGCGGACCGCGTCGTCCTCGTGGAAGGAGGCGAGGTCGTGGCCGTCGGCGTGCACCGCGAGCTGGTGCACGCCGAGCCCCGGTCCCGCGCCCTTGTGACCCCGGAGACCGAGGACGCAACCCCGTTCTGCGACAGCCGTCCCACGACCGGCACCCCAGCC